>DATLUW010000639.1:0-3498 GCA_035577825.1 Actinomycetota bacterium
AGTTCGGCTTCGGGGGAACGATCGCGCGCTGGGCGCGGGAGGGCACCGAGGTCCACTACGTGTGCGCCACGGACGGCTCGGCCGGGTCGAACGGCCCCGGCGAGGACCGCGAGTTCATGCGGCCGATCCGGGCGCGGGAGATGGAGGCGGCGTCCGAGGTGCTCGGGGTGACCTCGCTCACGTTCCTGGGGTTCGTCGACGGCGAGCTCGAGTGCAACCTCGACCTGCGCCGCGCGGTCACGCGGGAGGTCCGGCGGGTGCGCGCCGACGTGCTGATCGCGCCCGATCCGTCGCGCCTGTGGAACAGCGGCCGCGACTACGTGAACCACCCGGACCACAAGGCGATCGGCGAGGCCGCGCTGTGCGCCGTCATGCCGGACGCCCCGACGCGGGTGCAGTTCGCGGAGCTGCTCGACGAGGGGTTCGAGCCGTTCGAGGTTCCCAACCTGTGGCTGGGGAGCGAGGACGCCGACACCTACGTCGACATCACCGAGACGCTGGATGTGAAGCTCAAGGCGCTCGCGGCGCACGCGTCCCAGGTGAAGAACATGCCGTTCGAGGACTGGATCCGGCAGCGGGCAGCCGACCTCGGGGCGAAGGCCGGGATGGAGTACGCGGAGGGGTTCCGGACGTTCTCGTTCCGGACCGGACGCGAGGGGACCCAGGAGGAGGCGGAGGAGGCGTGATGGACGACGACTTCGACCGCGACGACGAGGGGCTCGACCCGGACGACGTGTCGGGGGCGTCCGACGAAGACGAGGACGTCGACGAGGGCCCGCGCGAGCTCGACCCGCGCGAGCGCGAGGACATCGAGTCCGACCTCGAGGACCTGCTCGACATGCGTGTGGTGTTCGAGCCGCAGGGCGTTCGCGGCGTCGTGATCGCGTGCCCGGACTGCGGGTCGAACCACTACTACGACTGGGATCTCCTGAAGGAGAACCTGGAACACATGCTGAAGACGGGCGAGCCCCAGATGCACGAGCCGGCCTTCGAGCCGCGCGAGGAGGACTACGTGCAGTGGGACTACGGCAAGGGCTACATCGACGCCCTGGCCGACGCGGGGGTCGAGCGCATCGCGCCGGCCGACCTCAAGGTGTGCCCGTGGTGCGAGTTCTCTTTGGAGGACGCGTTCGCGTTCTGTCCGTCGTGCGGGCACCAGCTCGCGCCGGCGCGGCTGTTCCGGCAGCTGGTCGACGGCGGGATGGAGGAGGCCGAAGCCCGCGCCATGCTCACCCGCGCCGGCTTCGACCCGTTGTAGCGCGGCACCACCTTGAATCGTCGGGAGGTTTCCTGGATGCGACCCCTTCGGTACTCCATCAACGTCACGCTGGACGGGTGCTGCGACCACCGCGTGGGGATCGTGGACGAGGACCTGCATCGAAATGCGGCGGACAACGTCGCCTGGGCAGATGCCCTTCTGTTCGGCCGGGTCACCTACGAGATGATGGAGGCGGCGTGGCGGCAGCCCGCGCAGGGAGGGTGGCCCGATTGGATTGAACCCTGGATGGAACCCTTCGCCCGGACCATCGACGGGGCGAAGAAGTACGTCGTATCGAGCACGCTGGACCGGGTCGACTGGAACTCCGAGCTCCTCCGCGGGGACCTGGGGACGGCCGTTCGGCAGCTGAAGGAGGAGCCGGGGAACGGGCTGTTGGTGGGAGGCGTGCAGCTCCCGCTGGCCCTGGCGGAGCTGGGGTTGATCGACGAGTACGAGCTCGTGGTGCACCCCAGAGTGGCGGGTCACGGGCCGACGTTGTTCGCCGGTCTCTCGAGGACCCTCGACCTGCAGCTGGTGGGCCGGCTCGAGTTCGGTTCGGGGGCGGTGGCGCAACGATATGTACCGAGCGCGTAGCTGTCGAGCGGCTCAGGCCACGTACCAGGGCCGGCCGGCCGAGCGCCGGTAGCCCTCGAGTCCGAAGTCGATCACGCGGGCCTGCCCGAGCCTGAGCGCCCCCGCGACCGCCGGGTCGAGCGGCCAGGACGGCGTACCGAGCCGGTCGAGTTCTCTCGATCCGACCTTCGAGGCCACGCCTGCAAGCAGCGTGTAGACCCCGATCAGCCATTCGGCATGGATCCGCTGCGGCAGGGTGTTCCAGCCGAAGAAGCCGCACGTGATCACCCCGTCGAACGGCACGACGAGCTCGGGGAGCAGATGGTACAGCGCCTTCGAGGTGGCGACGAGCTGGGCCTCCGAGCTCTTGATGCCATCCAGTCCCTCGAACAGCCGAACGAGCACCTCGCCGTGGCGGTTCGGGTCGAACCGGCTGATCCGGAGGTCGCGCGCCTCGCCCAGCGCCTGGACGAACGCCGGTGCGGTGAGTTTCCTCGCGAACCGGCGTGGGTCGATCTCGCCGCCCCGCAGGGCGCCCCACTCGCCCAACGCGCGGTACAGCCAGCCTCGGAGCTCTCGATCGGCGGCGATGCGCTCGGGGCCCGCTCGGCGTGGGTGCTCATCCGCGTTCGCGAGCTGGGCCCCGAGCGGCGCTTCGTGTCCGGCCACCAGCCGCGCGCGTCGCGCAGGGGTGCGAATGCCGCCTCGAAGTTGGCGGCCAGCGCAGCCGCGCGACGCCGGCCGGTCGTGAGGTCGGTCCACTTCGCCATTGGTTTCCCCCTGGAGCGGAAGAAGCTCAGCTTGCACCATGGCCGCGACACGCGGATACCCGGCCGATCAGGGCGCCGCTCGGGTGCCGACGATGCTCGTATCGGGCCCCCGGTTGGATCTTTCGCGCGCCCACCGCAACGCCCATTGCGGATCCGCCGAGTCGGGCATCTCCTCGAGCATGGCGGGAATTGGGAGCGGCTTCGAGGTGCCCCGTGTGCTCCTCGCGGGATTCCTCAGGCGATCCAGACGGTTCCGGTCGGGCGCAGTTCGCTCATCGAATCCTCCTTCACCGCTTTGAGGTGCCGGCCGGGGCTCGACGCGGGCGTTCGAGGACGCACTCGTCCGGGGACTTGTCGGGGCGGAGGCCCTTGTAGCTCGGGGCTCGGAGCTTGTTCTGGCTGGTGATCTCGAGGAACTCCACCTCGCAGCACAGCTCGGGTTCGACGAACTTCGCGCCCTTCGACTTGCGGAGCTCGGGATCGTCGATCGGGGGGTCCTTGCGGCGCAACGGCTCCAGGCGGGACATGAGGTCGGCGAGCATGCGGTCGGTGAACCCCGTGCCGACCTGACCGATCCACAGCAGCTCGTCGTCCTCGTAGGCGCCGACCAGGATCGAGCCGAACGAGTTCGACCTGCCGCCCTGGCCGGGCGTCCAACCGAGGATCACGCAGTCCTGCCGGTTCATCAGCTTGATCTTTCGCCAGTCGGTGTGGCGTCGGCCGGGCCGGTAGACGCTCCCGAGGCGCTTGGCGACGACGCCCTCGAAGCCCTGCGCCCGCGCGGCCTGCGACAGGGGGACGCCCTCGCCGTCGACATGGAGCGTCTTCAGCACGCGGTGGCCGGGGACGATGAGTGGTTCGAGGATCTCTCGGCGTTCCTCGATCGGGCGCCGGGTG
>DATLUW010000640.1:0-5628 GCA_035577825.1 Actinomycetota bacterium
ACCGCCCGGACCGGCGAGCGGAACTCGACCCGAAGCGTGTCGCTGGGCATGGCTTCGACCACCGCGGGGACCGGTTCGCCGCGGTACCGGACCTGGACCTCGCACTCGAACGGCCCGTCGGCAGGCGGGGGGCCGGCCACCCACGTCGCTCGGTCGGCCACGACCGAGCGACGGCTGAGCAGCTCCGCGGGTCCGACCACGACGCGGTTCGCGTCGTGGTCGACGTCCACCACATACGCGCGTTCGCCGAGCGAGACGCCGGTCCCCTTGCGCTGCCCGATCGTGAACCGGAACGAACCGCCATGCTCCGCCAGCACCCGGCCGTCGGGATCGACGACCTCGCCGGGGCGCGCGAGCGCGGGCGTCCGTTCGGCGAGGAACGCCGTGTGGTCCGCCCCCGGCAGGAAGCACACCTCCTGCGAGTCGGGCTTGGACGCGACGGGCAGCCCGAGCCGCACGGCGTGCTCCCGCGTGACCGCCTTCGGCCACCACCCCACGGGGAACAGCGACCGCGAGAGCTCCCGCTGCCCGAGCGTGTGCAGCATGTACGACTGGTCCTTGTTCGAGTCGACGCCCCGCAGCAGCCGCCACTCGCCGTCGCCGGCGACCCGGGTTCGCACGTAGTGCCCGGTCGCCACGAAGTCCATCCCCAGCTCGTCGGCGCGGTCGAGGAACGACCCGAACTTGATCTGTTCGTTGCACCGCGCGCACGGGTTCGGCGTCCGCCCGGCGGCGTGTTCGCCGAGGAAGTCGGCGATCACCGTTCGATCGAAGGCGGCGGACATGTCGACGACCTCGAACCCGAACCCCCCGATCGCGGCCACGTCGCGGGCGTCGCGCTCGGCGGTCGGCCCGCAGCACCCGTGGTCCACACCGCCCGCGTGCACGAGGCGCAGGTGCGAGCCCAGCACCTCGTAGCCCTGCTCGGCGAGCAGGCACGCCGCGACGGAGGAGTCGACCCCACCGGACATCGCCACCAGCACGGACGCAGCCATCGTGGATCGAGGCTAGCATGCGACCCAACGCCTCCCCGGAGCACGAAAACAGGCCTGATGACCTGTGCGAACCGGGCCCTCGGGGTTGGCCTGCCCGGGTTGGCGCAACCTACCGACAGGTAAACTTCGCCCGCAGTTTCCCCGAGCGAAGGATCGAGGCTCATGAACGTGGTCGTGCTGGCGAAGTACGTGCCCAATCCCAACGGGGTACCCGAGCTCGGCGACGACCTCCTGCTGAAGCGGGAGGGCGTCGAGGGCGCGTTGGACCCCGGCGACGAGTTCGGCGTGGAGGCGGGCCTGCAGCTCGCCGAGGCGAACGGCGGCGAGGTCACCATCGTGTCGATGGGGCCGGAGGCCGCCCTGGCGGGCGTCCGCAAGGCGCTGTCGATGGGCGCCCACAAGGCCGTCCTGGTGACCGACGACGGGCTCCGCGGGGCCGACACCCTGGTCACGGCCCGCGTGCTGGCCGCGGCGATCAGGCGCTCCGAGTTCGACATCGTGATCGCCGGCGCCGAGTCGACCGACGGCTACACCGGAACGCTCCCGATGACGCTCGCCGGCCTGCTCGGCGTGCCGAGCGTGACGTTCGCCCGCAAGTTCGAGGTCGGCGACGGCAAGGTGACGATCGAACGCCAGACCGAGCTCGGCTACGACGTGGTCGAGGCCGACCTCCCGGTCGTGATCACGGTGACGGCCGGCGCCACCGAGCCCCGCTATCCCACCCTCAAGGGCATCATGCAGGCGAAGACCAAGCAGGTCGACCGGTACGGCGTCGGCGACCTCGGGCTCTCCGCCGAGGACGTGACCCCGACGCAGAAGGTCGGCGCCGTCGAGTCCGCGCCCGAGAAGGGCCCCGGCGAGATCGTCGAGGACGACGGTTCGGGCGCCGAGAAGATCGCGCAGTTCCTGCAGGAAGCGAAGGTGATCTGACCATGGCCAAGGTGTGGGTCTACGCGGAGGTTCGGCCCGGGAAGGTCGAACCCAGCACGCTCGAGCTGCTCACCAAGGCTCGGTCGATGGGCGACACGGTCGAGGCCGTGGCGCTCGGGCCGGGCGCGACCGAGGCGGCCGGGACGCTCGGCGAGTACGGCGCGACGGCGACCTACGCGAGCGACGACGAGGTGTACGGCGACACGCTCGGCACGGCCGTGGCGCACGCGCTGCACCAGCTCGTCCAGGAGCATCAGCCGAACCTGATCCTGTTCTCGCAGTCCTACGACGCCCGCGACGTGGCGGGGCACCTGCAGGCGCTCACGGGTTCGACCCTGATGTCGAACGCGAACGACGTCACCGGGTCCGACGCCGCCGAGACGCAGATCTTCGGCGGCACGAAGATCGCCAAGGTGGAACTGGGCGGCCCGGACCCGAAGCTCGTGCTGATGCGGCCGAAGTCGACCGAGGCCGCGCCGGCCGGCGAGGGGACGGCGAACGTCGTCCCCGTCTCCGTCGAGATCCCGGCCGATCTGAAGCAGGCCCGGAAGGTCGAACGCCACGAGGAGGAGGCCTCCGGGCCGAAGCTCGAGGACGCGAAGATCGTGGTGGCCGGCGGCCGGGGGCTGCAGGACCCGGACAACTTCAAGCTGCTCGACGACCTGGCGGCCTCGCTCGGAGGGGCCGCGGTCGGGGCGACCCGCGCGGTGGTGGACTCCGGCTGGGTTCCGTACAACTATCAGGTCGGCCAGACTGGGAAGACCGTCAAGCCCGACGTCTACATCGCGGTCGGCATCTCGGGCGCGATCCAGCACCTGGTCGGCATGAAGGAGTCGAAGCGGATCATCGCGATCAACAAGGACGCCGAGGCGCCGATCTTCAAGGTCGCGGACCTGGGCATCGTCGGCGACGCGCTGAAGGTGGTTCCGGCGCTCACCGAGGCGATCCGCGCGCGCAAGGGCTGATCGCTCCTCGTTCGTCTGCACGTCGAGTGCGGCGCCGGCTCCGGCCGGTGGCCGCCCTCGCTTTGGTGTTCGCCCTCGCCGCCTGTTCCCACCCGGCGAAGCCCGTGGTCGAACAGCTCCCCGTTCCCTCCTCGGGCGTGCCGTCGATCGTTCCCGGCCAGGAACCGCTGGTCTGGGTGTCCGGGCAGTCGGACTCGGTATCGCCGGCGCACGTGATCGTCGTGGAGGACGGCGGCTCCAGGGCCATCGTCCACCGCCTCGCCGAGGGAACGACGAAGTTCTTCGTGATGCACGAGGGGAAGTTCGAGTCGATGCCGGACGCGGACGCGCTGTCGGTCAGGAAGGGAACGCCGGTGTGCGCCGAGACCCTGCTCGACGGGCGGCGGCTGGTCGGGCTCCGGGTGTTCTTCGGAGCGGCGTGCGGCCCTCGCAGCTGACGCTCGACGGGTACCGTTGGAGCGTGCACGAGAAGGAGGACATCACCACCGTCTACCTCGGCCGCTACAGCCGCGAGACCGCCAACCTCGTCGCGGCCGAGCTCGAGCACCGCAACATCGTGTGGTGGTACAAGGACCCCGGCATCCTCGCAAGCCTGTGGGAGTTCAACGGCGTCCGCATGTTCGTGGACAAGGAGCACTACCGCGAGGCGAAGGACATCGCCGACTTCATCTCCGCCGACCGCGAAGCGAAGGGCTGGCCCCCGCTCGAGTGACTCGCCGCTCGTGTGCCCGGTGAATCTGTCACCGCCGGTCGCGATGACGCGGTACGTACGTCAACGGGCGGTTGCCGTGCGGAGTGCGATCGATGATCCCGACGCTCCCTCAGGGGCGGCATCTGCTGTGCCGGTAGTGTCCGTGGCGTGACGCGATTCGTCGTCGACTGCGAGACGCTGCTTCGGGTCGCCGCGGGCGAAGTGGAGGTCGCCCCCGAGCATCAGCTCGTCGCGCCGACGCTCGTTCGCTCACAGGCGCTTGCGGCGCTGTACGCCGCCGCCCGGCGGGGTGAGATCACGACCGCCGAGGGGCTCGAGCGCGTCACGCGGATCAACTCGTTGAAGGTTCGGTTCCTCGGGGACAAGGTCCTGCAGCGAACGGCGTGGCGGGTCGCCGAGCAGTTGGGCTGGGAGACGACCGCGGACGCCGAGTTCGTGGCGCTGACGCAGCTGCAGGCGGACGCGTTCGTCACGTCCGACGCCGAGCTCGCACGCACGGTCTCCCGTCTCGTCCGGACGGCGACGATCGACGCTCTTCGAACAGGCTGAACGAACGGGAATTCCATCGCGGCGGCGCACATGTGCCGCGGCAGCGTCAGGCGGTCGGAGCGGGTGGGTCGGCGGCCTCGCCGGCCGGGATGACGAACGGCGACATGCGGTCCTGCTCGATCGGGCAGGCGCAGAGCGGACAGCGCGGCGGGTCCTCGTAGACCAGCACGCGACGTTCGCAGAACGGACAGTCGGCCTCCATCAGGGGAGGCCCTGAGATTGCGTTCGACATCGGCCCTCATGCGCTCTTGGGGGGAGCGGTCTCCACCGTGATCGGACGGGTTTCGAGGGCGCTTGATACGACTTTCGGTCCCAGTCCGCTCCCCCGCGACGGACCTGCCCGGGGCCGACCGACCCGAGCCCGCACCCGCCCTGAACCCGACCACCAGGAAGGCAGAAGCCCCTCCCGGGCCCGGGAGGGGCTTCCTCTCGCACGAGGCGGAGAGGGGGGGTCTGAGCCTCGTTCGTTCCTGCAGATCAGGCGGCGTCGCGCTTTCTGCGACCCCGCTCGAAGTACGGGCGCACTGGTTCGTGCTGCCAGCACATCGGCGATTTGTTGTAGACCGACAGCTTGGTGCCGCAGTCCTCGTGGGCACACACCCGTCCGCCGGGGTAGATCCGGTTCTTCCGGGGCAGCTCACGGACGCGGTTCCCGCGGTACTCCTGTGAACCGTCTCGCATGGCGCTTCCCTCGATCCCGCCGCCTACACCGACGGCGTCATCGAGACATACGAACACGAGGCCCTTCCCGTTCATTCCCGAACGGGCGTTGCAGAGAATTCACAGGAACCTCTGAAGTTGCCGGACCGGCCCGCGAGGCCGGGCGACGCGGCGTTTCCGCAGGTCAGCCGGTCTCAGCGAATTCGCCGGCGCGGCGGAGCACCTCGCCGGCCTGCGCGGTGACCTGGACCACCCGCGGCGTGAAGCCGAGTGTCCGCCAGAACCCCATGGCCTGCTCGTTCGGCCAGAAGATCTTGAGCTCCATCCAGTCGATCGCCCGCTCCTCGGCGAACCGGGCCACCTCCTCGGCGAGCGCCCGCCCGACGCCCTGGCCGCGATGGCCGGCCCGGACCATCACGCCCGAGATCTCGAGCGAGCGTTCGTCCGAGAACCGCGAGGGGATCCGGACCTCGCCGTAGGCCATGCCCACGACCTCGCCCTCCTTCTCGGCCACCACCAGCAGCCGGTCGGGCGCGTCGAGCGATTCGCGGTACTTCACGGCGACCTCGTCGTAGAACCCCGGACGCGGCGTGAACACGCGCCAGTCGCGCTGCATGCGGTCGAGCTCCTGGAACATCGCCACCAGCGTCGGGACGTCCTCCGCGGTCGCCTTCCTGACCTTCACTCGCCACCCCTCCTCTTCACCACGCGGGCCGGGTTTCCCGCCACCACCGAGTATGACGGCACCGCGCCCTTGACGACGGAGGACGCGCCGACGACCGAACCCCGGCCGACGTTCGATCCGCGAAGGATCGTG
>DATLUW010000641.1:0-4885 GCA_035577825.1 Actinomycetota bacterium
CCTGGCCAACCGCGTGCTCGTGCAGCGGATCCTCGAGGAGCTGCTCGACAACGCCTGCAAGTTCTCCGATCCGGACACGACGGTCGAGGTCTCGGTGACGCTCGGCGCGGGCGCGCTGCAGGTCCGCGTCACGGACGGCGGCGAAGGCATCCGCCCGGAGGACCGCGACCGCATCTTCGAGCCGCTCGAACAGGGCGAGGCCCTCGACGCGCGCATCCACCCGGGCGCGGGCGTGGGGCTCTCGCTCGGCCGCGCGGCCGCGCGGGCGATGGACGGCGACCTCGTGCTGGAGCGTTCCGGCCCGGAGGGCTCGACGTTCCTGTGGACGGTCGCGCTCCCGCCGGTCCGCTGACTCGCTGAGCTGGGCGGTTCAGCCCATCGCGCCGACCGAGAGGCGGCGCATGTGAATGTTCAGCAGCAGCCCGACGGCGATGTAGCTCGTGATGAGCGACGAACCCCCGTACGACACGAACGGCAGCGGGATCCCGGTGATCGGCATGATCCCGACGGTCATCCCGATGTTCACGAACATCTGGATGGCGAACATCGACGCGATCCCCGCCGCTAAGTACGTCCCGAACTTGTCCTTCGACAGCATCGCGATGCGGATCGCCCGCCACAGCAGCACCGCGTACAGCAGCAGCAGCGTCGCCGATCCGACGAACCCGAACTCCTCGCCGATCACCGTGAAGATGAAGTCGGTCTGCTGCTCGGGGACGAAGTTCAGGTTCGTCTGCGTGCCCTGGAGGTAGCCGGTCCCCCCGATGCCGCCGTTCCCGATGGCGATCTCCGACTGGTCCCGGTTGTAGGTCGCCTGCGCGTTGTTGCACGTTCCCGCGAAGCAGGTCAGCCGCGCGATCTGATAGTCCTTGATCAGGCCCATCTGGAACGCCAGCGCGATCAGCACCACGGCGGTGGCGGCCAGGACGCCGAGGTGCCGCGCCTTGGCGCCGGACACGACGACCTCGCCGACGAGGATCGCCGCCAGCACGATCGTCGTGCCGATGTCCGGCTGGATGAACACCAGGAACATCGGGATGAGCGCGAGCGCCGACGCCCGGATCAGGTCGCGCAGTGAAATCTCGGATGACTTCAGCTCCGACAGGAACGCGGCCAGCATGATCGCGAGCGCCACCTTGCTGAGCTCCGATGGCGTGAACTGGAACCCGCCGAGGTAGAACCCCCGCTGTGCGCCCTTCGCCGCCGTCCCGAGCGGCGTCCGCACGAGCAGCAGCAGGATCAGCGTGCCGGCGTAGATGATCGGCGCGTAGACCTTCGCCAGGCGATAGTCGACCAGCGCCACCGCGCCCAGGACGGCGACCCCAACGACCCAGGCGACGATCTGCTTCTTCAGGACCGCCCACGGGTCGGCGCCGGCGGCGACCTGGTGGGTGGCCGAGAAGATGGCAAGCGCCCCGACGACCGTCAGCAGGAACGTCGTCACCAGCAGCACCGGGTCGAGGTGGCGGATCGGCGCCCGGTCGCCGAGCGTTCCGATCCGCATCGACGAACGGGTCCGCCCCGCCGTCATCGCCACATGATCACCGCCGATCGCACCGAGCCGCCGGGCGCGGCCATCAGTCCTTCGCCGTTCCGGTCGCCGGCTCGGTCAACGGGAGTCCGAACAGCCCGTCCAGGATTCGCCGCACGATCGGGGCCGCCGACTGCGAGCCGTGTCCGCCCTGCTCGACCATGGCCACCACGACGTATTGGGGGTCGTTCGCCGGCGCCATCGCGGCGAACCACGAGTAGGGCTGGAACGGGCTGACCTCGGCGGTCCCCGTCTTGCCTGCGACCGGGATCCTGCCGAGCGGGAAACCGGTGAAGGCCTGAACGGCGGTCCCGTTCCCCTGGACGACCCCGGTGAGCGCGTTGCGGACGTAGGTCAGGTCCTTCTTGCTGAACGGCAGGTGTCCGTCCACCTGGGGCTTGTCGGTCATGACCGGCTGGTGGCTCGCGGTGTCGACCTTCTCGAGGACGTGGGGCCGGTACACGGTGCCGCCGTTTGCGAGCGCTGCGTATGCCGTGGCGAGCTGCAGGGGCGTCACCTTCACGTCGCCCTGGCCGATCGCCATGTTGATGTAGTCGCCCGGCTGCCAGTTCCGGTCGGTGGCGACCGGGTCGCTCGCGTACGCCTTCGCCTTGTACGCCTGGTCGGGGATGATCCCCGTGTCCTCGCTCGGGATGTCCACCCCGGTCGGGTGCCCGAACCCTGATGCCCGGAGGTCGTTCTGCAGCTTGTCGTGCTCGCCGTGGTTGTACCAGTCGACCCAGTTGTCCCAGCCCAGCTGGTAGAAGACCGTGTCACAGGACACCGCGAGCGCCTGTCCGAGCGAGATCGAGCCGAGGTTCACCGGCTCCCAGTTCGACTTGATGTCGGGCGGCTCCACGCCAGGGACCTGCCATGTCGACGGGCAGGGGATGAACGACTTCGGTCCCGAGAGGTTCGTATAGCCCTGGCGCAGCGCCGAGAGCCCGACGAACGGCTTGAACGTCGACCCGGGCGGATAGACGGCCTGGATCGCCCGGTCGACCAACGCGCAGCCGGTCGCGTTGCACTGCTGGCCCTTCGGAACCGGCGCGAAGAGCTTGTTGATCTCCCGGCTGTTCCCCGTGGCGAACCAGTTGGGGTCGAACGTCGGGTTGGAGGCCATGGCGAGGATTGCGCCGCTGTTCGGGTCCAGGACGACGACCGCGCCGGCGTTCGCCGGGAGATGGAACGTTCGGGCAGCCTTCATCCCCTTGTCGAGCGACTCGGCGGCGAGCTTCTGAACATCCGAGTCGATGGTCAGGTAGACGTCGTCTCCTGCCACGGGCGCCTCGGTTCCACCGGGCACCGGACCGAGATTCTTTCCGGCGGAGTCCACCTGGTACTGAATCTCGCCCTTCGTTCCCTGCAGGTACCGCTCGTAGGACAGCTCGACCCCGGCCTTCCCGACGATGTCGTCCTGCGAGTAGCCAGCGAACCGGGGGTCCGCGGCCTCGGTGGGAGAGAACGGGCCGACGTAGCCGAGAACGTGCGCCGCGAGCGGCCCGTCGAGGTAGTCGCGGATGGAGTCCTCGACGATCGACACGCCCGGGAACTCCGGCCGGTGCTCGCCGAGGTAGAAGAACGTCTTCTTCGGCACGTCGAACGCCACCGGGACCGGCGTGAACTCGTAGTAGCGCTTGGTGTCGATGCGCTTGCGCATCTCCTTGTTGGAGATGCCGAGCACCATGGCCAGCCGTCGGATCTCGTCGGACTGCTCGGTGAGGTCGGTCGGGAGCTCCTGCCGGTTCACCGTGACGACGAGGCTCGTGCGGTTGCGCGCGAGCACCACGCCGTTGCGGTCGAGGATCCGCCCGCGGGGGGCCGGCAGGTCGACCGTCCGCGTGGAGTTCCTGACACTGGAGGTCTTGAATTGGTCGCCGGCAAGGACCTGCACGAACCACAGCCGCGTGCCGAGCGCCGCGAACATGAACGCGCACAGCAGCGCCAGCACCTTGAGCCTCGTCCCGGACTTTCCCTCGGTCATGTGCCCATCCCTACCATCGGAAGACTCGTTTCGCTCGGGAGGATTCCGCGAGGCGGCGCACCAGCGGGAACACGAGCGGCGTGAGGATCGCGTTGTACAGCCCGGTGAGGAGCGCGATCTGGAGCTGGTATCCCCATCCCTCGCCGAGCTGCCCCAGCAGGAACTTCACCAGGCCGTTGAACATCAGCCCGATGGCCGTCCCCGCGAACACCATGATCACCGGAACGAGCGCCGAGGGGCTCACAATGTACTGGCGAACAGTCCCGACCGCATAGCCGAGCAGCGTCAGCGTCAGCGCGGTGATGCCCTTGGGCTGTGTCAGCAGGAAGTCCTCCGCCAGCCCGCCGGCGAAGCCCAGCACCGCGCCCGAGGTCGGCCCTTCGAGCAGCGCGACGAGCACGGTGAGCAGATACATCAGATCGGGCTGCGCCTTCAGCAGCGTGATCTGCGCGAACACCGTGCTCTGCAGCACGAGGGCGGCCACGACGACCACCGTCCACAGGAGACCCCTCCGCACGGTTCGCCGTCATCCTCCGTTGAACTGCGTGATCACGAGGACCACATCGAGCGAGGTGAAGTCCACGTCGGGCGTGACGGTGACCTGCTTGTCGCCCGTTGCCGGGTCGAGCGTGACGCTGGAGACGGTGCCCACCGGGATGTTCGCCGGGTAGAGCCCGCCGTCGTAGCCGCTCGTGACCACCGGCTCGTTGGGGACGACCTTCGTGTCCTGGGCGATGCTGCTCATCAGCAGATCGCTGCGGCCCTGACCCTGGAGCAGGCCCGTCTGCTGCGAATCGACCAGGCGGGTCGCGACGTAGGAGTCCAGGTTTCGGATCAGCATGACCTGCGAGCCGAAGGGGGTCACGCTGATCACCCGGCCGACCAGGCCGCCCGCGGCGAGCACCGGCATGTCCACCTTGATCCCCGCCTTGGAACCCTTGCTGATGTCGACCGTCCAATCGAAGTTCGTCACGCCGCTCCCGACGACGGTCGCGCCGGTGGTCGTGAACTCGTAGCTCTTCGCCACGCCGAGCAGGGCCTCGTAGGCCTGCAGCTTCTTCAGCGCGACCTGGTACTGCACGTTCTCCGCGTTGGCGGCGTCGAGCTTCTGCTGCAGGTCCTTCGCGCGCTGCTCCTCCGAGGGCAGGTGGGCCAGCGCCCCGAAGAACGCGGCGATGGGGTGGAACACCTTCGACACGGCTGTCTGCATGGGGATGACCACTGAGTGCAGGCCGTCGGAGATCTTCGAGAGCGGGCCGCTCGAGCCCTCGCGGTAGTCGACGGTGATGATCACGAGAGAGGCGACCACGAGCAGGATCACCAGGCCGCGCGTGCTGCGGGTTCGACCGCCGATCGACACCGGCGCCTCC
>DATLUW010000642.1:0-2652 GCA_035577825.1 Actinomycetota bacterium
GGGAGGCGAACAAGCCGGGGCCCGC
This sequence comes from Actinomycetota bacterium, assembly GCA_035577825.1. GTDB lineage: Bacteria > Actinomycetota > UBA4738 > UBA4738 > JACQTL01 > DATBHM01. Next base: position 26 of record DATLUW010000642.1, read on the forward strand.
CGCGGCGGCGTGAGGGAGCGATCCGCACAACTCGTTCACAGGAGGTTCATGACCGCCGCGCACCGGCCCCGGTAGGTTGGGGGCCGGCTCGCCCGAGGGCAACACCGCACAACGGAGGGACGATGAGCACCGAGACCGAGGAACGGGAACAGCCGGCCGCGGGGACCGCGATCGCCGCCCGCGCGGTGGAGGCGACCAAGGTGTACGGGGTGGGCGACGCGGAGGTCCGCGCCCTGGACGGCGTGACCGCGGAGTTCCCCCGCGAGGAGTTCACCGCGATCATGGGCCCGTCGGGGTCCGGGAAGTCCACGCTGCTGCACTGCATGGCCGGGCTCGACCGGCTGACGAGCGGGCAGGCGTTCATCGGCGACGTCGATCTCGGGACCCTGAACGAGAAGAAGCTCACGCTCCTCCGGCGCGAGAAGGTCGGGTTCATCTTCCAGGCGTACAACCTGGTGGCCACGCTCACGGCCGAGGAGAACATCACCCTCCCGCTCGACATCGCCGGGGAGAAGCCGGACGAGGCGTGGATCCAGACGATCGTCCACACGGTGGGCATGGACAAGCGCCTCCAGCACCGGCCGGCCGAGCTGTCGGGCGGGCAGCAGCAGCGCGTGGCCGCCGCGCGGGCCCTCGCCAGCCGTCCGGAGATCGTGTTCGCCGACGAGCCGACCGGGAACCTCGACTCCAAGGCCGGCAACGAGCTGCTCGAGTTCCTGCGTAGGGCCACGGGCGAGTTCGGGCAGACGATCGTGATGGTGACGCACGACCCGGCCGCGGCCGGGTACAGCGACCGGGTGCTGTTCCTGGCGGATGGGCGGATCGCCTCCGAGATGGCCGACCCGACCTCCGACCGGGTGCTCGACCGGATGAAGGAACTCGGAGGCTGATCCGGCCGTGTGGCGCGCGACGATCAAGGGCCTGATCGCCCACAAGCTCCGGCTCGCCCTCACGGCGCTTGCCGTCGTACTGGGCGTGGCGTTCGTGGCGGGGACGCTGGTGCTGACGGACACGCTGGGCCACACGTTCGACCAGCTGTTTTCTCAGGTCAGCCAGGGCGTGGCGGTCACCGTTCGTGGAACGTCGAACTTCGGCAACGACCGCGGGCGCATCTCCGACACCCTGGTCCCGACCATTCGCGGCGTGGAGGGCGTCGCGCAGGCCGAGGGCGTGGTCCAGGGCTACGCCCAGGTCGTGGGCAAAGACGGCAAGGCGATCGTTACGGGCGGGGCGCCGACGTTCGGCGTCAACTGGGTGAACGCCGCGCAGAACCCACTCACCCTCCGTTCGGGCAAGGCGCCGGCCGGCCCGGACGAGGTCGCCATCGACGTCGGGACGGCCGACAAGGGGAACCTGAAGATCGGCGACACGGTCGAGATCCTGTTCGAGGGGCCGCCGCAGAAGTTCACGCTGGTGGGGCTCACCGGCTTCGGCACCGCCGACAACCTCGCGGGAGCGACGATCTCGGCGTTCGACACGGCGACCGCCCAGAGGGTGCTGAACTCCGAGGGCAAGTTCGACTCGATCGACGTCGCCGCCGCGCCCGGCGTGTCCGACATCGTCCTGCGCGACCGCGTGGCGAGCGTCCTGCCGCAAGGCGTCGAGGCCGTCACCGGCACCAAGGCGGCCGAGGAGAACGCCCAGCAGGTCAAGGACGGGCTGGGGTTCTTCAAGACGGCGCTGCTGGTGTTCGCCGGGATCGCCCTGTTCGTGGGCACCTTCATCATCTTCAACACCTTCTCGATCATCGTCGCGCAGCGAACCCGCGAGCTGGGCCTCCTCCGCGCGATCGGGGCGACCGGACGCCAGGTCACCGTGTCGGTGCTGGCCGAGGCGGTGATCACGGGGCTGATCGCCTCCGTCCTGGGGCTCGGCCTGGGCGTGCTGATGGCGCTCGGGCTGCAGAGCCTGCTGAAGGGGTTCGGCATCTCGCTGCCGTCGTCCGGGCTGGTTTTCCTGCCGCGGACCATCTGGGTGTCGCTCCTGATCGGGACGGTCGTCACCGTGATCGCAGCCTTCTCGCCGGCCCGTCGCGCCGCGAGGATCCCGCCGATCGCCGCGATGCGCGACACGGAGCTGCCGTCGGCCTCGCTCCGCCGCCGTTCGATCGTGGGAACGATCGTCACGGTGATCGGGGTCGTCCTGCTGGTGCTCGGGCTGACCGGGGGCGGGATCAACAACGTCGGCCTGGGCGTCGCGCTCATCTTCGTCGGAGTGGCCATGCTCGCGCCGCTCATCGCCCGGCCGCTGGCGCGGGCGATCGGCGCGCCGTTCGCCGCGGTGTTCAAGCTGCCAGGCCGCCTGGGCCGGGAGAACGCGGCCCGCAACCCCCGCCGGACCGCGTCCACGGCCTCCGCGCTGATGATCGGCCTCGCGCTGGTGGCGTTCACCAGCATCTTCGCGCAGTCGCTGAAGTCGTCGGTGGCGGACATCCTGGACCGGACGCTGAAGGCCGACTTCATCCTGTCCACCAGCCAGTTCTCGGGGTTCTCCCCGGACGCCGCGCAGGCCGCGCGGGGGGTGCCGGGCGTGGGCGTCGTCTCGGAGCTCCGCGGCGGGCAGGACACGCAGATCAAGATCGACGGAAGCACCCACTTCCCTTCCGGCGTCGACCCCGCGACCATCGA
>DATLUW010000643.1:0-11863 GCA_035577825.1 Actinomycetota bacterium
GACGCGACGTACGGCCGGTCGTTGACGTAGTCGGCCAGCGCGGACTCGCCCCGGCCGCGCCCCCGCCGGACCAGCCCGACGGCGTCGACCTCGAGCAGCACCGCCGCCGTGCAGCGTTCGTCCGAGGCCTCCGGGTACACGACGTGCGCGCGCCCGAAGCTCAGGTCGACCGAGCGGACGTTCGCCGGGTTCTTGTGCAGCAGGAACCCCAGGTCGGTCGCCGGTGCCGTCGTCGAGGTGATCGTGAGCAGCATGACCGCCCACGGTACCCGCGGCGGGCGGTCCTCAGCCTCCGGCGGTGGATCCGCTTCCCGTCGCCGAACCCGGGGGTTCGTTCGGCAGGAGCAACACCTTGCCGGACGTCATGTTCCGGGCGTAGTCGGCGATCGCTGCGGGGGCGTCGTCGAGCGTCGTGCGGCTCCCGACCTCGGAGCCCAGGTCGGTCGTCAGCAGCGGGGCCACCCGCCGGCTGATGATCAGCGTCGCGGTCACGGCGTTCTTCGTCGCCAGCCACGTCGGAAGGTAGAAGAACGAGATCGACTTGTTCTCATAGATCGGTCCCGTCAGATCGAAGCTCGCCGGCTCGAGCGAGAGGCCGCCGTAGATGACGAGGTGGCCTCCGGCCGGAAGCGCGTCGAGGAGCCGGCCGGTCGTCGCGCCGCCGATCGCATCGAACGCGATCCTGGCGCCGAGCCTGCGGCAGAGCTCCCCGAGCTGCCGATCGAACTCCGGATCCGAGCTGTCGAGCACGTGCTCGCGTCCGTCCCGGCGGAGCGCCTCCACCTGCTCGGCGCGCCGGACCACGTCGATGACCTGCACGCGGCGGCGGGCGCCGAGCCTGGCGATCATGCGGCCGAGCGCCCCCGCGGCGGCCGTGTTGACCACCGCCTTGGTTCCGTGCCGGTGGGCGACCTCCAGCAGCCCGTACGCGGTCACGGGGTTGACCAGGGACATGGACCCCCGTTCGTCGTCGACGGCCTTCGGCAGCGGCAGGCAGTTGCGGGCCGGAACCGCCGCGTACTGCGCCCACGCACCGTCACCGCTTCCGGGTACGCCGAAGGCCACCCGCCGTCCGCGAAGCGCCGCGGCGAGCGCTCCTCCGCCCGACGCGACGACGATCCCGCTCCCTTCCGCTCCGGGAACCCTCGGCAGCGGCCGCTCGTGCGGCCGGCGTCCCAGCAGCAGGGCGAGGTCGGTCGGGTTCACCGGGGCGGCCGACACCCGGATCAGGACCTCCCCGCGCCCGGCCCTGGGGACCGGGTGCTCCCGGACCTCGAGACCACCAGCGGGGTCCGTGTCTCCCTGGTCGGCGTACGAGGTCATCACCAGGGCCCGCATCGACCTCGGGACGGTGCGGCGCTGGGCGCTCACGCGATGCGCTCCCGCCGCGAGTCGTTCGCGGCGCCCAGCCGGAGACGCCGTTCCGCCGCGGCCAGCCGCCGGGCGGCCTCCGCCAGCCGGTCGGGCGGCTGCGTGTACGGCAGGCGGAGGTGCCGGTCGAGCGTCCCGTCCGGGCTGAAGGTCGGCCCCGGCACCACGTGGACCCCTTCGGCGGCGGCCGCCTCGGCGAGCCGTTCGGCCTCCGGCTCCTCGAGCTCCGCCCACAGGCAGAGGCCGCCGCGCGGCACGGCGAACCGCCACCCCGGCAGCTCGCCCCGGAGCGAGGTCACCAGCGCGTCGCGCCGCTCGGTCAGCAGCCGGCGGCGTTCGTCGAGCACCGCGCCGCTCACGCCGAGCAGGCGGGCGGCCACGAGCTGTTCGAGGACCGGCGTGGCCAGGTCGATCGCCGCCCGGGCCCGCGCCAGCCGGCGCGCGAGCGGCGGAGGGCACCGGATCCACCCGATCCGCAGGCCGCCCCAGAACGACTTGCTCATCGACCCCACCGTCAGCACGCGGCCGTCCCGATCGTGTGCGGCCATCGGCTGGGGACGGGGCCGCCACGGCTCGAGGTCCAGCAGAGCGAACGTCTCGTCCACGACCAGGTGCGCGCCCGCCCGGGCGGCGGCCGCCACCACCTCGGCCCGGTCGTCGTCCCGCATGAGGAACCCGGTCGGGTTCTGGAAGTCCGGCAGCAGGTACGCCACGCGCGGAAGCTGCTCCCGGAACGCCGACGCGACCAGCTCCAGATCCCACCCGTCCGGCTCCCCGACGGCCACCGGCACGAACCGGGCCCCGGCGCGCCGGAACGCCTCGAGTGCGTTCGGGTAGCTCGGGGACTCGACGAGCGCGGGATCGCCGGGCGCCAGCAGCACGTCGAGCAGCAGGGCCAGCGCGTGCTGCGCGCCCGAGGTCACCACGATCTGTTCCTCGGTCGTCGGCACCCCGCGCATCGCGTAGTGCTCGGCCACCGCGCGCCGGAGCACGGGAAGGCCGAACGGGTCGTACCCGGTCGCGCCCAGGTGCCCGGCCAGGTCGCGCGTGGCGGCGTCGACCGCCTCGACCATCGCCCCGGGCGCCGGCATCGCGGCGATCGACAGGTCGATGGCGTCCGCGCCGCGATCGGGGTCCTCCCGCAGCGCGAGCTCGCGATCGGCCACGCCGCCGGTCGGCAGCGCGACGCGCGAGCCCGACCCCCGGCGACTCTCGAGGAACCCCTCGCCGCGCAGCAGGTCGTACGCAGCGGTCGTGGTCGTGCGGCTCACGCCGAGCACCCCGGCCAGCTCGCGCTCGGAGGGCAGGCGCGCGCGGAGCGGCACCCGCCCGTCGAGCACCAACCCCCGGAGCGCCGCGGCCAGCGACGCGTAGCCCGGCCCCGCGCCCTCCCACGACCCCAGCAGCCGGGCGAGCTCCCCGCTCGAGACCACCGATCGAACCTCCATCGCAGGCCATTCCCGCACGATTGGCTATGGACTGTCAAGGCCACTTTCGGTACAACATGCGTCATGCGAACGCGCATCCGCACCCTGACGCACCGGACCCGGCCTGAAGCGCACGGTATCGCCGTGCCGGCGCGGGCCCCGTGGCCGTTCTGGGCGCGGTTCGCGCAGTTGCAGATCGGGCTGTTCGTCTACGGGTTCAGCCAGGCGCTGCTCGTGCGGAGCCGGCTCGGCCTCGATCCGTGGGACGTGTTCCACCAGGGGCTCGCGCGGCAGACCGGCTTGACGATCGGGCAGTGGACGATCCTGATCGGGGCCGCGGTGCTGCTGCTGTGGATCCCGCTCCGCCAGCGGCCGGGCCTTGGCACGATCTGCAACGTCATCCTGATCGGCGTGTGGCTCGACGCGATGCTCCGGGTGATCCCGGACGTGCAGCCGATGGCGACGCGATGGGGGTTCCTGCTCTCGGGGATCGCGCTGTGCGGCATCGCGACCGGGCTGTACATCGGCGCCGCGATGGGCCCGGGGCCCCGCGACGGGCTGATGGTCGGCATCGCGAACCGCGGCCACTCGATCCGGGTGGTTCGGACCGCGATCGAGCTCACCGTGCTGGCGATCGGGTGGGTGCTCGGCGGGACCCTGGGCGTCGGGACCGCGCTGTTCGCGATCGCCATCGGCCCGATCGCCCACGTGACGATCCCGGCGTTCGCCCGCGGCCCCGTGCTCCGCGAACGCGCGCCCCGCGAGGGGAAGCCGGAGCGCGATCTCGCCGCGACCCAGGAGGGGCTGGCGTGCGCTTCGGACTGAAGACCAACCAGCAGCACCTCGGCTGGCCCGAGCTGCTCGGCCGGGTCCGGCTCGCCGAGGAGCACGGGTTCGAGAACGTGTGGATCTTCGACCACCTGAAGGCCATGGGCGGCGACCCCGACGGCGACTGCATGGAGGCGTGGACGCTCCTCGCCGCCCTTGCCGCATCGACCGAGCGCATCCGCATCGGCGCGATGGTGACCGGCGTGATGTTCCGCCACCCCTCGGTGCTGGCCGCCCAGGCGTTGACCGTCGACCACGTGTCGAACGGCCGCCTCGACCTCGCGATGGGCGCCGGGTCGTTCGAGGAGGAGCACCGCGAGCTCGGCATCGACTACCCGGCCGACCGAGAGCGCGCCGAGCGGCTCGAGGAAGCGGTGCGTGTCCTCCGCCTGCTCATGACCACCGACGGGGCGACGTCCGACGGCGCCTACTACCGGCTCGACGGGGCGACCTACCGCCCCCGGCCGGTGCAGCGGCCGCACCCCCCGGTCTGGGTCGGCGCCGGCGGGGACCGCGTCACGATCCCCATCGCCGCCCGACAGGCCGATGTCTGGCACTGCTTCAACGACTTCGACGAGCTGCCGCACAAGCTCGAGGTGTTCGCGGACGCCGCCCGCGCGGCCGGGCGCGACCCGGGCACCGTTCGCCTCGCCACGAACCTGTCGATCGACGATGGCTGGGACGACGTGGCCGAGCGAACCCGCGCCCTCGGCGCCCTGGGAATCACCGAGCTCGTCGTGCCCTGGCCGGCGGGCGGCGAGGAGCGCGCCCTGGAGTTCGCCCACCGCGTGATGCCCGGCCTCCTGGCCGCCTAGCAAAACTCCCCGCCGGTTGGCTTGCCCGGCCCCCGGACCGCCCCCATACTCCGGCGCATGGCGACCAAGAAGCGGAACTGGCTCGGGATCACGCTCCTCGTGTTGAGCATCGCGGCGTGGGGGGCGTTCGTGTACTTCCTCGTGAAGACCATCACGTCGGCGACGTCGGCGGTCGACTGCTTCGACGCGAGCTGCGCGGGGCAGGCCGCGACGGAGAGCGCGAACTACGTGCCGTGGCTCATCGGGTCGGCGTTCGCGGCGAGCATCCTGCTGACGCTCGCGATCCTGGCGTTCCGGCTGCGGCCGGCCCAGGGCGGCCCGAAGTCCTGGGACGAGGTCGCGCAGATGGGCGGGGCCGGCGCCGCCGCCGCGCCGCAGGGGTGGCAGTCATCGGCCGCGATCCCCGGCTACGGCCCGGCCGTCACACAGGTCAGCTCCCAAAGCTTCTCCCTGCCGGGCCAGCCCGCGCAGTCGTTCGCGCCGCCGGCCGCGGGGACGCCCCGGGCGGCGATCGTCTCGACCAGGGCGGTGGGCGCCACGGCCGCGGGCACGCAGATGCACGTCGACATGGACGTCACGGTTCCCGGCCAGCCGCCCCGGCGGGTCAGCCGGGAGCTGACCGTTCCGGCCGGCGGGCTCGCGCGGCTGTACCCCGGCGCCGTGCTCTCGGTGACCGTCAACCCGGCCAACCCGGACGACGTCTCGCTGAACCTGGGCTGAGCCGCGTCCGCCCGGTGGCGGTTCGCCCCTCGGGGCCGGGCCGATCCCCGAGTGGCCAGTTTCGTGCTCCCCCTGCTAGGGTAGGTGCCCGTTGGTGTCCGGGTGTCACTCCGGCCGACGGCTGATCGCTCGACCTGCTCGCAGCAGGACCTCACCTTCCCCCCAGGGCTTCAACCTGGTCGAGCGTGGCCGTGTGCCGTGGTGACGGGAGCTGATGCTCCCCTCGAACCCGGTCACCCCGAGCTGTTGGGAGGTGGTAGCCAAGATTCACCGTCCTGAAAGGCGTGTCGGGCCAAGTCGGCCCGACCTCCACCTCGAAGGAGGCATCGTGCTTCGGCGATTTCTCACAATCGTTCTGGCCGTCGGCGTCATCGCGACCGGCGGCATCATGTTCAAGACCACGTCGGCCAGTGCGGCCGGCATCTGCGAGTACCCATGGTGGAAGAACAACGGCGGCTACAGCACCTACCAGGTGAAGAACATCATCCGGTGTGCCGTGGCCCACTACCCGGTCCCGGGCGGGGCGAACAAGGCCCTGTACGTCGCCTGGCGGGAGAGCCGGTACGACCCGTACGCGGTGAACCCGAACGGCCGGTTCAAGGGCATCTACCAGCAGGGGACGACCTGGTGGCAGAGCCGCTACCACACCTACGGGTTCAAGTACCTGCGCGACGAGATCCTCAACGCGCGCACCAACATCATCGTGTCCATCCGCATGGTCCATCGGCTCGGCTGGGGACCTTGGGGCGGCTGAGACACCGGTGATCTCGGTGGGGGCCGGGTGCGGCCGGCCCATCCACCAACCTTCCTCCCGGCAGCGAACCCCCTGAGACGGGCTGCCCTCGATCTTCCGACGTCCGGAGCTCGGCCTGCGGCGTCGGTTCGTTCACTCCCCCGGTGCCGCCGCGGGCCCGGACGTCGTGACGTCCCAGTGCTTCGCCGTGGTCTCCCGTTCGACAAGGAACCGGTCGTCCTCGGGGTAGAACACGGCGCGCTCGACGTCGCCGCCCGCGAAGCCGCGCACCGCGTCCATCGAGTCCCAGAACGTCAGCGTGACGAACTCCGTCCGGTCGCCGTCTTCGCGCCGCAGGATGTACGCGGCGCGATTCCCCTGCGTGGCTTCGTACTCCCTGATGCCCGTTCGCAGCAGGTACTCCACGTACTCGTCGGCGTCGGCGCTCCGCGTCCAGCCCCGCCAGGTTCGAGCGATCATCTCCGCCTCCTCCCTCGTCAGTCGTGTCGTGTGTCGCGCGTCAGCCGCGCCGGTACCGGGCCACCGCGACCGGAGCGAACACCGCCACGATGGCTGCCGTCCACAGCAGCGACCGCCCCACGAAGTATCCGGCCGGGGTGCCCGGTATGGCCTGCGCCTGCGGCCCCAGCGTCAGGGCCCGCTCCGCGTCCACCATGTACGTGATCGGCCGGTGCTGCGCGAACGCCTGCAACCAACCCGGCATCGACGACACCGGCACGTACTGGACGGCCAGTCGCTCTACTGGCACGTCCGGAACAAGGAACGCTCCTCCAGCTCCACCGAGGTGCAGCTCGACGCGTCGGCCGCGCTGTGCGCCGCGATCATCGAGGTCACTGAGGACCTGTGGGGCGAGACGATCCCGCTCGTCAGGGTCCCGCGCATCTCGCTCTCGAAGTACCGGACGGCCCAGGGGTTCTGGGACCACGACGACGTCGACAACGGGGAGCTGAACGAGAACAGCCACACCGATCGGCTCGAGGGCCGGTCCTGGCCCGAGCAGCTCGACAAGATCGGGAGTTCCTCCGGACGCTTCCCCGGCCGGCGCCCACGTTCCACGGGACCCCGCTGACGCTCGGCCTTAACGCGGCTGACGTCATCCGGTGGAAGCGGCGGATGGCGGTGAAGGGGCTGTTCGACCGCACCGGCGCCAACGACGGCCCGTTCTACGGCGGCGCGATCGAGCGGGCGACCCGCGACTTCTAGGAGCGCCGGGGGTTGCCGGTTGACGGGATCGTGAACCGCGAGACCTGGGAGTCGGGCTGGCGGGAAGCGTTCTCGTGAGCGGCCGTCGCCCGCACGAGTGATCGCGCCGACACCGGCGATTCCTCGGCGTTCAAGGGATCCGGAGACGACCCTTCACTTCCCCGCCGCAAAGGAACACACTCGCAGCGGGAGAGGGAGACCGCACCGCGCCTCGGGAGCGCGGCGCGGTGACGGGGCCCGATGGGCCGACGCTCCAGGGAGGAGGCCCCATGAGGGCTCGCATCATCACACTGGTGGCGCTCTTCGCGACCAGCTCGGGGGTGATCGGCTCCCCGGCACGGGCGGACACAGCCGGGCCGGAGAGAGGGGACTTCAGGAAGGGGCCTCCCACCCCATCCGGCCCGGCTTTCTCGGAAACGAAGGCAACCGGGCCGGGCGGTCAGGTCGTCCTCAAGAGTGGGGCCGACGAGTGGCGTCCAGTGGTCACCACGGGATTTCTCCTGTGGACCGCGAACTCCACCACACATCCCGACCACTACGACGTCTATGCCAAGCCCTTCGGGAGGCCGAAGTACAAGGTGAATGTCACCGGCACCGAGGGATGGCTCGGCGACGCCGACGGAACGAGGGTCGTCTACCAGTCGCGGCGAAGTGGCCAGTCCGATATCAAGTTCTTCGACCTGAGCACCAGGGCGAGGAACAACCCGCCCGCAGGGGTCAACACCAGGGCCTGGGAGTGGCAACCGTCGGTGTCCGGTGACTGGCTGCTGTTCAACCGGGAGGTCGGAGGCTACCGCGGCACCTGGATGATCATCCTGTTCAACCTGGCCACGGGCGAGAAGCGCGTCCTCGACTCGATCAAGCACACCGGGAGCTGGTTCCTCAAGGCGATGCAGGTCAACGGAAACTACGCGGTCTGGTACCGAGGCCGGTTCACTCCAGGTGGCGACTCGGACGTGTACGTCTACGACATCGACGCCAAGACGAAGACGAAGGTCACCGATGCCACATGGGAGTACACGCCGTCCGTCTCATCCGACGGAACGGTCTACTTTCAACGGTGGAACGGAAAGAGCACACTCTGGCAGTACAAGGTCAGCCATTCGTCCACGAAGGCGATCCTGCACCTCGCGCCGGACTACGAGGTTTCGACCACCTATCCGTTCACGAAGTCTGGCGACACGTACTTGTACTACGACCCTTTCAAGCGCGCGGATGACCCGGAAGAGGGAGACATCTACCGGGTGAAGGTCAACAGCTGAGAGGGCGGCTCGACTGGCTCAGCTGAGGTACTCCGCCTCGAGGAATTCTTGGAGGTCGTGGGCCACGCGTGAGCCACCTCCGTCAGGCGGAACCACATCCCCACGGGTGGGGGCCTCCGGGTGGGGCGGGAAGGACTTGAACCTTCGACCAACGGATTATGTCCGTTCGGGGCCAGCGCGCTGACCAGTGAGGATTCCCGGGAAAGTGCCCCTGACCTGCCGAAACACCTACCCGGACGCTACCCGTCGTTTCCTACTGTTTCCCGACGTCGTGCGGGACCGTTGCGGGACCGTCGGCGACGAGTGTCAGACTCGGCGGCCATGCCACGTCACGACGAGCTTCGCCGTACTCAGGCGGTCGGCCCGCGAACTGGCGAGGCTCTGCCGCGACGGCGCCGCACTCGTGGCCGAGGCCCGGGCGCATCACGCCGACGCGGCGGTCATGGCGGCGGCCCGCAAGATGGCCTCCGACCTCCAACGGACCGAAGCATGCCCCGGAGGACGAACTCGTGGCCTTCGTGCTCGACTGCTCGAGATGCGGACTCCGGGTTCACTGGGTCCCGGGTGAGGGATGCGAACTCGGGCACTGGGCGCATACGGAGCCGGGGCCCACTGATCATTGGCCCCTGTTGAGCCGCTAAACCCGTTGCCGTGGCGGGAAGACAGTCGCTTGAAAGCTCAGGTGGATCTATTCGGGGCACATGGGAACGTCGCTGAACGCGAATGCGTCGCCGGATTCCTCCGGGTCTCTCAATGAGGCCCCCAACTCCGAATGGGCAGGGGTCCTGTCACTATACTCGAAGGCATCCCCTGCGGCATGGGTTGCGTCTGACCTTTTCCGCCCGTTTTGACTGCCCGAAAATCCCACACCTCCGAGGTCTCGGCTGGCACGACCTTCGTGACTCAGGTGCTCTGTGGACGATATCCGCAGGGTATGGGCGACTTACAACAAATCAAGTGTTGACGGCTCGACTGTCCGAGCGCACAGTCCTGTCGATATCCATGGGAACGACCCCATGGGGGGACGTTCGCGACGGGTGCAGCCCGAGGCCAGCGTCGGCCCAACCCTGGGGTCCGATCGGGGGGAACGCCATGCGCGTCCGCTGGCTCGCCGTTATGGCCCGCTGTGCACTGATCTTCACGGTGGTTTCGACCGGTTCTGCTAGTGCCGCCACGTTCCGGCACCTGGCCACGGCCGCGGTCCCCGGGTCGGCCCCCGCGGCGACCTTCGGTACCGACGGCAGGGTGATCGCCGTCGCCGAGGGCAGCGGACAGATCTACATTGGCGGGGACTTTTCGTGGGTCGGCCGACCGACGGGGTCGGCCGCGGCCATCGGCGCCACCACCGGCCGTCCCGACCTAGCGATGCCGGCAATCTCAGGTCCCGGCTACTCTGAGGTGGACGCTGTGGTCTCGGACGGCGTCGGCGGCTGGTACATCGGCGGCGGCTTCGGACAGGTTGGCAGCGTGGAACGACACAACCTCGTGCACGTCCTGTCCGACAAGACCGTCGACCCGAACTTCGACCCGAACGCGAACGGCAACGTGCTCGCGCTCGCCGTATCGGGTTCGACCATCTTCGCGGCCGGTAGCTTCTCTCACATCGGGGGCGTCGATCGCAACAACATCGCCGCACTGGATGCGATTACCGGCAACGCGACCCCGTGGAACCCGAACGCCAACGCCACCGTCTCAGCGCTCGCGGTGTCGGGCTCGACGGTTTATGCGGGCGGCGCTTTCAACGGCACGGACTCGATCGGCGGGGCCGACCGCAACTTCATCGCCGCCCTCGACGCCACCACGGGCAACGCGACGAGTTGGAACCCGAACGCGAACAACAGCGTCTTCGCGCTCGCCGCGGCGGGCTCGAAGGTGTACGCGGGAGGCTTCTTCAACGGCACGCACTCAATTGGAGGGGCCGACCGCAACCGCATTGCCGCGCTGGATGGGACCACTGGCGAGGCAACTAGCTGGAACCCGAACGCCAACAGCACCGTTTTCGCGCTCGCCGTGTCTGGCTCGACGGTTTACGCGGGCGGCGCGTTCAACGGCACGGACTCGATCGGCGGGGCCGATCGCAACTACGTCGCCGCGCTGAAGGCCAGCACCGGCAACGCGACGAGCTGGAGCCCGAGCGCCAACAACAACGTTTTCGCGATCACCGTGTCGGGATCAACCGTGTATATCGGCGGTGCCTTCTTCGCCGTCGGGGGTGACGAACGCAATCACATCGCAGGGCTCGACGTGACCAGCGGCAACGTGACAAGTTGGAACCCGAACACGAGCGACGACGTCTTCGCGCTGTCCGTCTCGGGCACAACAGTGTACGTGGGCGGAAAGTTCACCATCGTGAACGGGGTCTACCGTCACGACATCGCCGCGCTCAATGCCACCACCGGCGCCCCCACGAGCTGGAGCCCGATCGCAAACGGCTTCGTCGAAGCGCTCGCGGTCTCCGGATCAACGGTCTATGTCGGCGGCGAGTTCAACAGCATCGGGGGTGCCGCCCGCAACAACATCGCGGCGCTCGACGCGAACGCTGGGAAGGCGACAAGTTGGAATCCGAACGCAAGCAACGGTGTCCGGGCGCTTGCCGTATCCGGCTCGACCGTGTACGCGGGAGGATTCTTCAACGGCACGAACTCCATCGGGGGGGCCGACCGCAACCACATCGCGGCGCTCAACGCGGCCACCGGCCAAGCGACGAGTTGGAACCCGAACGCAAACAACAGCGTCATTGCGCTCGCTGTATCCGGCTCGACCGTGTACGCGGGAGGTTTCTTCAACGGCACGAACTCGATTGGAGGGGCCGACCGCAACTTCATCGCGGCCCTCGACGCCACCACGGGCAACGCGACGAGTTGGAACCCGAATGCGAACAACAACGTGCTGGCGCTCGCCGTATCAGGCTCGACCGTATACGCGGGCGGCCAGTTCAGCGGCGTGAACGCCATCGGCGGGGTCGACCGCAACTACATCGCGGCGCTCGATGCGACGACCGGTGCCGCGACGAGTTGGGATCCCAACGCGAGCGGTTTCGTCGAAGCGCTCGCCGTCTCCGGCGGGGCGGTCTACGTGGGTGGCGGGTACAACAGCATCGGCGGAGCCGACCGCAACGACATCGCTGCGCTCGACTCAGGGACCGGTGTGGCCACGAGTTGGGACCCAAACGCGGATGGCGGCGTCTTCGCGCTCGCAGTTTCCGGCGGGACGGTGTACGCGGGCGGCGACTTCCTCGCCGTGGCCAGCCGTCCAGAGAGCCATTTCGCGGCCTTCGCCATCCCGCCGGCCAATACTCAGGCTCCGGCCATCTCGGGCACCCCGGCCCCCGGCCACACACTGACGTGCTCGAAGGGCACCTGGTCAGGCTCAACACCTCAGGCTACAACCCGCCGATGGCTCCGCGACGGCACGCCGATCGCTGGCCAGACCGCGTCCGCGTACGTGGTGAACTCTACCGACGCGGGCCATTCGATCCTGTGC
>DATLUW010000644.1:0-18436 GCA_035577825.1 Actinomycetota bacterium
ACGGGTTCTTCGACCTCGGGATCACCGGGCGGGATTGGGTCGTCGAGACCGGCGCGGAGGTCGAGGTGCTGGCCCGGCTCGAGTACGCGAAGAGCGGGGCCGGGGTGGTTCGCATCGTGCTGGCCGTTCCGAACCAGCACCCCGCCGAGAAGGGCGCCGACCTGCCCGCCGGCTCGCGCATCTCGACCGAGTACCCCAACCTCACCCGGCGCCACTTCGAGGAGCTGGGGATCCCCGTCAAGGTGCTGACGTCGTACGGGGCGACCGAGGCGAAGGTTCCCGACATCGTCGACGCGATCGTCGACGTGACCGAGACCGGCAGCACGCTGCGGGCGCACGGCATGAAGATCATCGACACGCTGCTCGAGTCCGAGGTGCTGCTGATCGCCTCGAACGAAGCCGCGGCCGACCCGTTGAAGCGCCGGGCGATGGAGGACATCACGACGCTGCTCCTCGGGGCGCTGCGGGCGGAGGGCAGGGTGCTGATCAAGCTGAACGTGAGCGCGGATTCGCTGCAGTCGGTGCTCGACGTCCTGCCGGCGATGAAGTCGCCGACCGTGTCGCCGCTCGCCGGTGAGGGTGAGTTCGCGATCGAGACGGTGGTCGAGAAGGCCTACGTGAACACGCTGATCCCGCTGCTCAAGGCCCACGGCGCGAGCGACATCCTCGAGCTCCCGATCTCGAAGATCGTCCCGTGAGCGACCACGGGACCGCCGACGAGCCCGGCCGGTCCCGGGCGGCCGGCCTCGGGGAGCTCGCCCGGCTGTTCCCTCCGAGCGCCTCGGCCGACGACGGCCGGGTGACGGTCGGTGGCTGTGACGCCCTGGAGCTGGCCGAGCGGTTCGGCACGCCGCTGTACGTCTACGACGAGGACGCGCTGCGGGCGGCGTGTTCGGAGTTCGCGGCGGCGATCGACCTCGGGCCTCCCGGCTCGCGGGGGCTGTTCGCGGTGAAGGCGTTCCCGGTCGTGGCGATGGCTCGTCTGGCCCACGAGTGCGGGCTCGGGGTGCTGTGCTCGACGGCCGGGGAGCACGCGGTCGCGACGGCGGCCGGCGTCCCGCCCGAGTCGATCGTGCTGCACGGCAACAACAAGTCGGTGGAGGAGCTCGGGCTTCCGGTCGGACGCCTGATCGTCGACAGCTTCGACGAGATCGGCCGCATCGAACGCCTCGGGCTCGAGCGTGACGTGTGGATCCGTGTCACACCCGGGGTCGAGGCCGGGAGCCACGAGTTCATCCGGACGGGCGGGGTCGACTCGAAGTTCGGGATCCCCCTGCCGCAGGTCGTGGATGCGGCCCGGCGACTGTCGAAGCTCCCCGGCGTGACCGTGCGGGGCCTGCACGCGCACATCGGCTCGCAGCGGCTGGAGGACGAGACGAGGGTCGAGGAGGTCGTCCTTCCCCTGCTCCAGATGGTGTCCGAGGCGATCGGCGCGGCGTTGGAGGAGGTGGACCTGGGCGGCGGGTTCCCGGTTGCGTACACGCGCGAGGACCCAGAGGCGGTGACGCCATCCGAGGTGGCGCACCTGTTGCTGGCCGGCTGGCCCGACGACGTGGCGCTCACGCTGGAACCCGGACGGTCGCTGGTCGCCCGCGCAGGCGTGACGCTGCACACGGTGGGAACGGTCAAAGCGATCGAGGGCGTTCGAACCTACGTCGCCGTGGACGGCGGGATGTCGGACAACATCCGCCCGTCGCTGTACGGCGCCCGTTACGAGTTCGTCCTGGCGAACCGCGCTGCGGACCCGGCCACCGCGCCCGTGCGGATCGTCGGAAAGCACTGCGAGTCGGGCGACGTGCTCGCGCTCGACGCGCTGCTGCCGGACGGCGTCGCCCCAGGCGACCTCCTGGCGACCGCCGCCACTGGCGCCTACTGCTACGCGCTGTCGAGCAACTACAACGTCGTTCCCCGACCGGCGATCGTCATGTGCCGCGACGGCGAAGCCCGCGCCGTCGTCCGCCGCGAGACGGTCGACGACGTCATCCGCCTGCACGAACGGTAGTCCGCGGCGTTCGTCCGGCGGCCCACTTCTCTCGAACGCATATTCCTGCTACCCTTCGCATACTCATGCAGTCGAGTGGCGGTTCACCCATCCCTGTCGCCGTGCTCGGGGCCTCCGGATACTCGGGGGCCGAGCTGCTCCGGCTGCTCGCCTCGCACCCGTCGCTGGAGGTGGCGTTCGTCGGGGCGCACGACGCTGCGGGCAGGCTGCTCGGGGAGGTGTGGCCGCACCTGACGCCGTACGCGGATGTCATGTTGCAGCCGAACGAGGACGTCCTGGAGGCCGGGGTCGAAGCGGCGTTCCTCGCGTTGCCGGCGGGGCGGAGCTCGGCGGTCGCGCCCGCGCTGGCCGAACGGGGCGTGCGCGTCGTGGACGTGGGGTCGGACTTCCGGCTGGCCCCGCATGAATACCCGGAGTGGTACGGGTTCGAGCACACGGCGCCGGCGTGGACGGACAAGGCCGTCTACGGACTCACGGAGGTGTTCCGGGAGGAGATCTCCGGCGCGACCCTGGTGGCGAATCCGGGCTGCTATCCGACGCCGGTGCTGCTCGGCCTGCAACCGCTGTTCGCCGCCGGGCTCGTCCACGGCGACGTGATCGTCGACGGGAAGTCGGGCATCAGCGGCGCCGGCAAGGCGCTCACCGAGCAGTCGCAGTTCGCGTCGCTCGACGGGAGCGTCCGGGCGTATCGCGTCGGACGGCACCAGCACACGCCCGAGATGGAACGGATCCTTGCGCGCGCGTCGGCGACCGCGACGGCGGTGACGTTCGTGCCGCATCTGGTGCCGGCGGTGCGCGGCATCGAGACGACCGCGTACGTCGCGGCCGACGGCGACGCCGGGCAGCTGCGCGACGCCCTGCACGCCGCCTACGACGGGGAGCCGTTCGTCCGCGTGCTCCCGGCAGGACAGACGCCCGACCCCAAGCGGGTTGCGGGCTCGAACGCCTGCGAGCTCGCGGTCGAGGTCGACGGCCACGGCGGCAGGCGCGGCCACGGGACGGCGGTCGTGATCGGCGCGATCGACAACCTCGGCAAGGGCGCGGCAGGACAGGCACTGCAGAACCTGAACGTCATGCTCGGGCTGGACGAGACCCTCGGGCTTTCCGCGATCGGGGTGTACCCGTGAGCGTCACGGCCCCGCGGGGGTTCGTGGCGGCCGGTGTCGCCGCCGGGCTGAAGGCGAGCGGCCGGCCGGATCTCGGGCTGCTGTTGTCCGAGCAGCCGGCGTCGGCCGCGGGGCTGTTCACCCGGAACGCCTTCGCGGCTGCCCCCGTCGAGATCTGCCGTCGCCGCCTGCTCGACGGAACCGCGCGCGCGGTCGTCGCCAACAGCGGCCAGGCGAACGCCGGCACCGGCCCGCCGGGGTTCGACGACGCCGAGGCGGTGACCACCGCGGTCGCGCATTCGCTGGGCATCGAGGCCACCGACGTGCTGCCGGTGTCGACGGGCGTGATCGGGCCGCGGCTCCGAGTGGATGCCGTCGTGGCCGGCGTCGAGGAGGCGAGCGGCGTGCTCCACACGCTCGGAGGCCCGGAGTTCGCCCAGGCGATCATGACCACCGACACCGTGGCCAAGCAGACCGTCGTGGAGGCCGACGGGTTCACGGTCGGCGGCTGCGCGAAGGGCGCCGGCATGATCGCCCCCGACCTGGCGACGCTGCTCGTGTTCCTGACGACCGACGCCGCCTGCTCGCCGGCGCTCGCGCAGGACGCGCTCCGTCACGGCGCCGCCCCCGTGTGGAACGCCCTCACCGTCGACAACTGCCCGAGCACGAACGACACCGTCCTGCTGCTCGCGAACGGCGCGTCCGGGCACGAGGCCGGGCCGGACGAGCTGGCCGAGGCAGTCGCGGAAGCCACGCGGGACCTGGCCGCCCAGGTCGTGGCCGACGCCGAGGGCGCGACGACGTCGATCGTGGTCCAGGTGGAGGGCGCCGTGAGCGACGCCGACGCGCGGCGGGTCGGCACGGCGATCGCGGGTTCGATGCTCGTCAAGACCGCGGTCTTCGGCAAGGACCCGAACCCCGGCCGGATCCTCCAGGCGATCGGGGCGAGCGGGGCGCGGTTCCGGCCGGAGGCGGTCGTCGCGTCGCTCGGCCGGGTGCAGGTGATCGCGGCCGGGGCGATCCCGCCGCAATTCGATCCGGCGGCGTGCGCGGCGGCCATGAAGGAACGAGAGGTCGTGATCCGAGTGACGGTCGGCGTCGGCGACGGCCGGGCGACGGCGTTCGGCTGCGACCTCGGCTACGAGTACGTCCGCATCAACGGGGAGTACACGACGTGAGCGCCCAGCCGACGACCAAGGCGACCACGAAGCCGCCCCAGGTCCGCGAGCGGACGAGGTCGAAGGCGCGCGTCCTGCTCGAGGCGCTGCCGTTCCTCGAGGAGCACGCGGGCTCGGTGGTCGTGGTGAAGGTCGGCGGGGCGGCCATGGAGGAACGCCCGCTCGCGGAGACGTTCGCCCAGGACATCTCGCTGCTGCGGCACGTCGGCGTCCGGCCGGTCGTGGTGCACGGCGGCGGGCCGCAGGTCACCGCGATGGCCGGGCGCCTCGGGATCGACACCCAGTTCGTCGGCGGCCACCGCGTGACCGACGCGTCGACGCTCGAGGTCGCGCGGATGGTGCTCGTCGGCCTCGTGAACCAGGACCTCGCGTCGCTGCTCACCCGGCACGGTGTCAAGGCGATCGGCCTGTCGGGCATGGACGGCGGGCTGCTCAGGGTCCGCCCGCGCGGCGCCGGGCTCGGGTTCGTCGGCGAGGTCGAACGCGTCGACGTCGCATTGCTCGACCACCTGATGGAGGCGGCGGTCCCGGTTGTCGCGTCGGTCGGGGTCGACGCGGACGGCCAGGCCTACAACGTGAACGCCGACCTGGTGGCCGGCGCGATCGCCGGCGCGACCGGCGCGTCGAAGCTCGTGTACCTGTCGGACGTGACCGGGCTGTTCGGCCCCGACGGCGGGCTCGTCGCGGAGGCCACGGTGAGCGAGTGCCGTTCGCTGATCGAGACCGGCGTCGCGGACGGCGGCATGATCCCCAAGCTCGAGAGCGCCGTGGCGGCGCTGCTGCAGGGCGTCCGCCGGGCGCACCTCATCGACGGCCGCATCGAGCACTCCCTGATCCTGGAGCTGTTCACCCCGGAGGGGATCGGGACGATGCTCGTGCCGGACCCCGACCCCACAGCGGTGGCCGTCTCCGAAGGCGAGGTCGAACCGTGAGTGACGTCTCGGTCGGCTCGGCCGTCATGCCGACGTACGCCCGGTCCCCGCTCACGCTCGTGCGCGGCGAGGGGTCGACCGTGTGGGACGACGCCGGCAACGCGTACCTCGACTTCGCCGGCGGCATCGCCGTGACGGCGATCGGCCACTCGCACCCCCGGTGGGTCGCCGCCGTCACGCAGCAGGCCGCCACGCTCGCCCACGTCTCGAACCTGTGGACCACCGAGCCGCAGCAGGACCTCGCCGCACGACTCACCCGGATCGCCGGCTTCCCGTCGACGGTGTTCTTCGCGAACTCCGGCGCCGAGGCGAACGAGGCCGCGCTGAAGATCGCCCGGAAGCACGGCCGGGCGAACGGACGCACAGGGGTGGTCTGCCTCGAGGGGTCGTTCCACGGGCGGACGTTCGCGACGCTGGCCGCGACCGGGCAGCCCGCCAAGCGGGCGCCGTTCGAGCCGCTCGTCGACGGGATCGTCCACGTGCCGCCGGGCGACGTCGACGCGCTGGACGCCGCGGTCGGCCCGGGCACGGTGGCCGTGCTGATGGAGCCGATCCTCGGCGAGGGCGGCGTCGCGCCGCTCGAGCACTCGTACCTGCGCGCCGCGAGCGAGCTGTGCACCGAGCGGGGCGCGCTGCTGATGTTCGACGAGGTCCAGACCGGGATCGGCCGGACCGGCGAATGGTTCGCCTTCCAGGCGGTGGAGGGGCTGCAGCCCGACGTCGTCACCTCGGCGAAGGCGCTCGGCGGCGGGCTCCCCATCGGCGCGTGCATCGCCCGCGAGGGTGTGGAGTTCACGGCGGGGGAGCACGCCTCGACGTTCGGCGGCGGGCCGATCCCGTGCGTGGCGGCGCTCGCCGTGCTCGACGTCATCGACGACGAGCACCTGCTGGCGAACTGCCGCGAGCGCGGCCATCAGCTGACCGAGGGCCTGCAGGGGCTTCCGGCGGACGTGCGCGGCGCGGGCCTGCTGATCGGCGTGGCGTTCGACCGGCCGGTCGCCGGGGCGATCGTCCGCGCCCTGATGGCGCAGGGGTTCCTGGCGACCGAGGCCGGGGCGAACGTCGTCCGCATCTCCCCCGCGCTGAACGTGACCGAACCGCAGGTGGCGGCCTTCGTGGAGGCGTTCCCGGAGGCCGTCCGAATCGCACTCGAGGAGACGAGTTGAAGCGTGCCCGCCAGCAGGCCCTGAGCGAGCTGGTGCGAACCCAGCCGCTGTCGAGCCAGCACGAGATCCAGCAGCACCTCGCCGAGATGGGGTACGAGGCGACGCAGTCGACGATCTCGCGCGACCTCGAGGAGCTCGGCCTCGTGCGGATCCGCGACGCCGGCGGCAACCTGCGCTACGGCGCGCCGAACGACACCGCGGCGCTCGGCGCCGCCCAGCGCCTGCGGACGCTGCTCAGCGAGTTCCTCGTCTCGGTGGCCTCCTCGGGGAACCTCGTCGTGCTGAAGACGACGCCCGGCGCGGCGAACGCCGTGGCCGACGTCCTCGACCGGGCGGGCGTGGACGGCGTGCTCGGGACGATCGCCGGCGACGACACCGTGCTCGTGGTCGCCGCCGAGGGAACGAAGGGCTCCGGGCTCGCGAAGCGGCTCGGCGCGCTCGGGGGGCAGCCGTGAGGCGGGTGGCGTTGGCCTACTCGGGCGGCCTCGACACGAGCGTCGCCGCAAGGTGGCTCCGTGAGGAACGCGACCTCGACGTCGTCGCCGTCGCCGTCGACGTGGGGCAGGAGCTCGACCGCGAGGTGCTCGAGGCCAGGGCCGCTGCGGCCGGCGCCGAGCTGATCGTTGTCGACGCCCGGGAGGAGTTCGTCCGGGAGTTCTGCTGGCCGGCGCTGCAGGCGAACGCCCTGTACGAGGGCAAGTACCCGCTGGTATCGTCGCTGGCCCGGCCGCTGATCGCGGCGAAGGTCATCGAGGCGGCGCGGCGGGTCGGCGCCACGGTCGTCGCCCACGGCTGCACCGGCAAGGGGAACGACCAGGTCCGGTTCGAGACGACGTTCGCGGCGCTCGGGCCCGATCTGGAGGTGATGGCGCCGGTGCGCGAGGCGCAGATGTCGCGCGACGAGGCCCGCGCCCGCGCCGAGCGGTGGGGCATCCCACTGGCCGACGTCGCGAAGGTGTACTCCGTCGACGAGAACCTGTGGGGGCGAACGGTCGAGTGCGGGCCGATCGAGGACCCGTGGGCCGCGCCGCCCGCGGACGCGTTCGTGCTGACGACCGACCCCGTGCACGGGCCGAACGATCCCGAGGAGGTCGTGGTCGCCTTCGAGGCGGGGATCCCGGTGTCGATCGACGGCACCGAGCTCGACCCGGGTTCCCTGGTCGCCGCGATGACCGCTGTGGCCGGGCGGCACGGGTTCGGGCGGGTCGACATGATCGAGAACCGTCTGGTCGGCATCAAGTCGCGCGAGGTGTACGAGGTGCCCGGGGCGCTGGCGCTGATCGCCGCCCACCGCGACCTCGAGGACCTCACCATGGAACGCGACCTCGCCCACGAGAAGGCCGCGTTCGAACGCCGGTGGGCCGAGCTCGCCTACTACGGCATGTGGCACTCGCCTTTGCACGCCTCGCTCCGGACGTTCGTCGAATCCACCCAGGCGAACGTGACCGGCGAGGTTCGGCTTCGGTTGTTCAAGGGGTCGTGCACGGTCGTGGGCCGGCGGTCGCCGCTCGCGCTGTACGACCTGTCGCTTGCGACGTACGAGGCCGCCGGCGACCGGTTCGACCACCGCCAGGCCGAGGGATTCATCCGGCTGTATTCGCTGCCCGTTCGGACGTGGGCGGCGAAGCAGTCGGATCAGGCGGTGCAAGCGTCGCCCCCAGCCGCGTCCGCGACCCTCAAGACGTCCGCTCCCCCCGAGCCCGCGACCCTCAAGACGTCCGCTCCCCCCGAGCCCGCGACCCAACCCGTGCCGGCGTCCGCCAGAACGAACGGCCACGCCGATTCGTCAACCCCCCCGGTGGCCGACGCCGGCACGGGGCCCGTAACAACGCCATCCGCTGCACGGCCGGTCTGGGCAGGTCGCCTGGGAGGCGGCCTGTCCGACGAGGCGTTCGCGTTCACCCGTTCGATTCAGTTCGACCGGCGGCTCGCGCCGTACGACCTGCGGGCGACGGCCGCGCACGCCGACTCGCTGCACGCGGCGGGTCTGCTCGACGCGGACGACCACGCCGCGGTGACCAGGGAGCTGGGTCGCATGACCGGCGAGGTCCAGGCGGGGATCTTCCCCTGGAACGCCGCCGACGAGGACGTCCACTCCGCCGTCGAGCGCGTGCTCACCGAGCGGCTCGGCGACGCCGGCGCGCGCATCCACGCGGGACGCAGCCGGAACGACCTCGTGGTGACCGACCTCCGCATGTGGACGCGCGACGCCTGCGACGGCATCGTGGCCGAGATTGCGGCGCTCGCCTCCGCGCTGGCCGACCAGGCCGAGGCGCACCTCGGCGCGCCGATGCCCGGCTTCACGCACCTCCAGCGGGCCCAGCCGGTCTCGCTCTCCCACCACCTCCTGGCGCACGCGCTCCCCCTCGCGCGCGACGCCGCCCGGTTCCGGGGGGCGCGGGCGTCCTCGGACGTCTGCGCCCTCGGGGCCGGTGCGCTCGCCGGTTCGACCCTCGACCTCCCGACGTCCGAGACGGCGGAACGGCTGGGGTTCGCCCGGACGTTCGAGAACTCGATCGACGCGGTGTCGGACCGCGACTTCGCGCTCGAGTTCCTGTCGGCCTGTTCGATCCTCGGGGTGCACCTGTCCCGGCTGGCCGAGGACGTCGTGCTGTGGGCGAGCTCGGAGGTCGGGTTCGCGAAGCTGCCCGACCGGCACAGCACCGGGTCGAGCATGATGCCCCAGAAGCGGAACCCCGACGTGGCCGAGCTCGCCCGCGCGAAGTCCGGCCGGCTGCTCGGCCACTTCGTGGCGCTGTCCACGGCCATGAAGGGGCTGCCGCTCGCGTACGACCGCGACCTGCAGGAGGACAAGGAGCCGCTGTTCGACGCGTTCGACACGCTGGCCCTGGCGCTGCCGGCGATGGCGGCGCTCGTCGCGGAGCTGGAGTTCGACACCGAACGCATGCGCGCCGCCATCGATCCGAACTCCCTCGCCACCGACGTGGCCGAGCGGCTGGTCACGGAAGGGGTTCCCTTCCGCGAGGCCCATACCGTCGTGGCCTCGCTCGTGGCGACACTCGAACGCGACGGCCGAACCCTTCGCGATGTCGAGCCGGCCGCCTGGCCGTCGGCGCACCCGTCGCTGGGTCCGGGCACCGCGGACCTGTTCGAGATCTCGGAGGCCATCGAGCGCCGTCGCACCCCGGGCGGCCCGTCCGCGGGGTCGGTGAAGGAGCAACTCGTCCACCTCCGCGACCGGATCGCCGAGCTGGCCGCGCCGGCGTAGCGCTCCTCGGAGCCGGCGGCTACCGACGGCGCTGGCGGAGCAGCAGGATCGCCCCGGCCACCGCGATCGTCACGCCGGCCACCGCGAGCGCCACGAACCCGACGACGTACCACCCCTCGCGGGTGATGGCCACGACCGCGCCGCTCACGACTCCGCGTCCTGCCGCCGGGCCTCGGAGCGCCGCTCCGCCGCCAGCCGACCGAGCTCGACCGGGGTGTTGTCGGCGAACGTCATCGCCCCCGCGACCGCGGGGTGCACGTCTCCGATCAGCTCGTGCATCCGCTGCGCGACCAGCCGGTAGGTCGGGTGCCCCTGCGGCGCCGACCGAAGCTCGATGAGGTGCATCGCCTCCCGGGCGTTCATCTCCAGATAGAACCGAACCCGGTAGGCCATCGCCACGGCGTAGTGCGCGGCTTCGCCGAGACCAGCGGCGTGGAGATCCGTGTGGAGCGAGTCCGATTCCTGCATGACCCGCCGCCAGTCCGCGGCAGCCCCGAGTTCCTCGAGCTCCTCCGGGACCGAGTAGCCGTGCTCGGTCGACAGGCGCTGCCATTCCAGCGTGAGCAGCCGATGGCGCTGGAGATCGCGGAACGCCCCGTAGTCGCACAGCACGTCGAACCGGTACGACGTCCGCTCGAATGCCCGGCCGGGCTTGTGCCGGCGGTTCCGACGTGTGCCGACGTACGCCGCGAGTACGCTGGCCCGCTCGGAGGCCGACAGCTTCCGGGCCTCCTCGAGCAGCTCCCGGTCCGAACGGTTCGTGGCTGCGTACAGCGCCGCGGCCACGATCTTCGTCTCGCCGTCGGGGTCGTGGTCCGTCATGTCGACCTCGACGCCGGCGTCGTCGGGGACGGCCGTTGCGCCGGCCTCGACAACGCCCAGCACCTCCGCGGCCGCCGACGCCGTCCCCTCGCGGGTCGACGCCAGGTACTCCGACCACTCGCCACCCCGGTCCGGCCGGTCGACGCGCGTCAGGAACGCCGGGATCACCTTGCGCAGCTCGACGAGCATCATGTCCGCGTACGCCCGGACCTCCGCCATCGGGTTCGAGCGCATCCGGATCAGCAGCTGCTCGTACGACTGGCCGGTCGCGTAGATGCCGACGTTCGTCCTGGTGGCGGCCGGGAGCAGGCCGCGTAGCGTGTCGCACGCCTTCGCGCGGATGCTCGACCGGTACACGAAGTCCGAGTCCCCCGGGTCCTGCGGGAACCACGACCGGTACAGGTCCTGCAGGGGCCCGAGCCACTTCGAGTACGTCTCGAAGGCCGCGTCCACCGACCGCGTGTATCGCGTCGCCAGGTCGCCGGGCGCAGACGCGATCTCCGGCGGCACCACGTACCGGAACCGCCCGCCCGGCCGGTCGTCGTACGGCACGTACCGCGTCGACTGCTCGAGGTAGGCCGCGAGCCGCCCCCACTCGAGCACCTTCGCCAGCGGCTGCGAGGCCTGCTCGCACGCGAGGTGCACCCCGCCGAGCTGCGCCACCGAGTCGTCGCCGTACTCCACGAACACCCGCCGGTACAGCTCCTCGGCCCGCCCCACGCCGACGCCAGAAGCGGCCCCGCCGGCCGCCTCCGCGAACTCGTCGAGGAACAGCCGCCGCAGCGACTTCGCAGACCGCGAGTACCGCGCGAACAGCGCCCCCTTCACCACCTCAGGCAGGTTCGTCAGCGCGAACACCGGCCCGTCGAGGTCGCTGAAGTGCGGCGCGAGGATCGCCCGCTCGTCCGGCGTGAACTCCTCACGGACGAACCAGATCGGATCGTCCACAGCCCTAGGTCGTGGTCGGGCCGGTCGTGGGAGCCGTCGTCGGCGCCGTGGTGACCGGCGTGGTCGGCGCGGTGGTCACCGGGGTGGTCGGCGGCGTCGTCGGCGGCAGCGAGTCCGACCGGAAGATCGTCACCGTGTCGCCCTTCTGGGCGGTGGACCCGGCGTCGGGATCGGTCCGGGAGACGAGGTTGGGGTCGGGACACTGGAGGTTCGGCCCGTTGGGGTCCGTGCCGCCGTCGTGGACGACGAACCCCTTCGCCTGCAGGTCGTTCAACGCCTGGGAGAACGGTTTGCACGTCTCGTTCGGCACGGCGATCGCGGCCGGGCCGGTGGAGAGCACGTAGTTGACCGCCGTCCCGACGTCGACCGCCGTCCCGGCCGCCGGCAGCTGCCGGATGATGTGATTCTTCGGGATCGTGTCGCTCGCCTCCGATGCGATCAGGTTCCCGATGACGAGCTGGTTCTGGGTGAGCGTGGTCGTCGCGTTCTGGACCGTCTGGCCCGTGAGGTCGGGAACCGCGACCTGTTTCTGGCCCCCCGACACGGTAAGCGTGACGGTCGAGCCCTCCTTGACCTCGGCGTTGGCCTCCGGGTCCTGTTTGATGACCTGGTTCTTCGGCTTGGCGCTCGCCTTGAAGATCGGCGGCGCCACCACGAAGCCGTCGTCCTGGAGCTGCAGCACGGCGGCGGCCAGCGGCTGGCCGACCACCTTCGGCACCTTCTTGGTGGGCGAGGAGCCGATCAGGCTGTTCGCCAGCAGGTACAGCAGCAGCGCCACGGCCGCCGCAATGAGGACGCCGATCAGGACCCACAGCCACACGCGGCGGCGGGGTTCCTCCTCCTCGGGCGGGAGCGGGGTCGTCATGACCGCCGTCCCGGCCCCGGCGTCCCCGGCGAACAGCATCGTCGACTCGTCCCCGGTCATCACCGGCGTTGCCAGCACCGGCCTGCCGGAGAGGAACCGTTCGAGGTCCTCGCGCATCTCGCCGGCCGTGGCGTAGCGGTTGGCGGGGTTCTTGGCCATGGCCTTCAGCACGATGGCCTCGAGGTCGGCGGGGATCCCCGGCACGATGGTGGAGGGCACGGTGGGGGATTCCCGGACGTGCTTGTAGGCCACGGCCACCGCGCTGTCGGCCACGAACGGAGGGCGGCCCGTGAGCATCTCGTACAGCACGATGCCCAGCGAGTAGATGTCCGAGCGCGCGTCGACCGGCTCGCCCTGGGCCTGCTCGGGGGACAGGTAGGAGGCCGTGCCCAGCACGGTGGCGGTCTGGGTGAGGGGTTCGGCGGAGGCGGCCCGGGCGATGCCGAAGTCCATGACCTTCACCTCGCCCGAGGGCGTGATCATGATGTTCCCCGGCTTGACGTCGCGGTGCACGATCCCCGCGGCGTGGGCGAACGACAGCGCCGAGGCCACCTGCGCGGCGATCTCCGCGGAGCGCTCGGGCGTCAGGTGGTCGCCCTCGGACAGCACCTCGGCCAGGGTCTTGCCGGCCACGAACTCCATCACGATGTAGTGCACGGGGCCGTCGGAGCCGGTGTCGTAGACGCTCACCACGTTGGGGTGGTTGAGCCGCGCCGCGGCCTGTGCCTCCCGGCGGAACCGCTCGACGAACGCCTGATCCTGGGCGTACTGGGGGCCGAGGACCTTGATGGCCACCGTTCGGTTCAGCACGGTGTCGGTGCCCCGGTACACCTGGGCCATGCCGCCGCGACCGATCGAGTTCTCGACGCGGTAGCGCTCGCCGAGCAGGCGTCGCTGCTCGCTCACTCGGGGCTCCCGGGGCGCGCCGTGCGTCGTCTGAGGATCGGCATGTCCCGGGCAGGATATCGTCCCGGCCGGGCCGACCCGCGCATCTGCGCTGCTCGGGGCCGGTGCATCACTGCCCGGCCAGGGCGGCCTCGACCACGGCCCGGGCGACCGGCGCGGCCACCTGCCCGCCGGTGGCCTCGCTCGCCAGGGTGCCGCCGTTCAGCACGACGACCGCCACCGCGATCTGCGGGTTGTCCGCCGGCGCGAAGCACGTGAACCACGCGTGCGGCGCCCCGCCCGCGGTCTGCGCGGTCCCCGTCTTGCCGGCCACGCTGACGCCGGGGATCCGCGCGGCGGTCCCGGTTCCCTGGTTCACGACCTCGACCATGGCCTGGGTCATCTCGGACGCGGTCGTCTGCGAGATCGGCTGGCCGAACACCGACGGGGAGAACGTCTGCAGCACCTGCCCGTCCGGGCCGACGATCCGGCTCACGAGGTGCGGCTGCATCTGCACGCCGCCGTTCGCGATCGCGGCCGACACGAGCGCCATCTGCAGCGGGTTCGCCTTCACGTCGAACTGCCCGATCGCTGAGAACGCCACCGCCGCCTCCCGGTCCTGAAACGCCGACGGCGGCGGGAAGCTCCCCTCGTTGAACGGGATGTCGAACGGGATGTGCTGGTCGAACCCGTACGCGTTCGACTGGTCGAACAGCACCTGCGGGCCGAGCCGCAGCCCCAGCTCCGCGAACGTCACGTTGCACGACTCGATCAGTGCCTGTTCCAGCGTGATCGTCGGGGCGCCGCCGGCGCAGTGCTCCCCGCCGAAGTTCTGCAGGTTCACCGTGGTCTGCGGGAGGTCGAGGATCGCGGGGTTCGGGAAACGCGTCTGCAGCGTCATGCCGTGCTCGAGCGCCGCCGAGAGGTCGATCAGCTTGAACGTCGACCCCGGCGGATACAGCTGGTCGGTGGCGTTTGACAGCAGCGGGTCGTCGGGCGCGTCGGTGATCCGCTTGCAGGCGGATTCCTGGCGGTCGAGGTTCGGCTGGGTGAGCGAGTTCGGGTCGTACTGGGGGATCGTGACCATCGCCTTGACCTCGCCGGTGGACGGGTCGAGCGCCACGACCGCGCCGCCGTGGGGCGCCACCTTCGACAGCTCGTCGAACGCGACCTGCTGGAGCTTCGGGTCGATCGTCGTGATCACCGAGGCGCCGCGCTTCGGCTGGTTGAGGATGAGGTCCTTCAGCGTCGAGCCGAGCAGGTCGTTCGACTTCGCGCCCAGGTAGTCGTTGTAGGTCGACTCGAGACGGCTGATGCCGCACTTCACGGAGAAGAACCCCGTGATGTGCGCGAACAGCGGCCCGATCGGGTACCGCCGCTGGAACCGCAGCCGCCTGCCCGTGTCGATGCTCCGCGCCAGCACGGTGCGCCCGTCGGCCGCCAGGATCTCGCCGCGCGCCACGTCGAACGACTGCGTGATCAGCCGGGGGTTCGCCGCGTTGTTCGAGATCTTCGGGGCCCCGTAGACCTGGATGATGTTGACCGCGACGAACAGGATCACGAACAGCAGCACCATCGCCACGCCGAGCCGCCGGATCTGCCGGTTCATCGGATGACCTGGGTCTGGGGCGCGTCGTCGGGGTCCGGCCCCTCGGGACGAGGCTCGACCGGCGGCTCGGCGGCCGGGGATCCGAGCAGCGGGCGGCGGCGCTTCGGCGCGGGCCCGGCGGAGATGCGCACCAGGAGCGCCAGCAGGATGTAGTTGGCGAGGAGGCTCGACCCCCCGTACGACACGAACGGTAACGTCACGCCGGTCAGCGGGATCACCCGCATCACGCCTCCGACGATGATGAACGCCTGCACGCCGAGGATGGCGGTGAGCCCGGTGGCGAGCAGCTTCCCGAACCCGTCCTGCGTCTCGACGGCGACCTTCAGCCCCTTGCCGACCAGCACGCCGAACAGCAGCAGCACGCCGACCGCGCCGATCATCCCGAGCTCCTCGCCGATGGCCGCGAAGATGAAGTCGGTCGAGGCGAACGGGATGTCCTGCGGCGAGCCCTGCCCGAGCCCGGTCCCGCCGATCCCCCCGGTGGCCATGGCGAACTCCGCCTGCGCCAGCTGGAACCCGCCCCCGTGCACGCACTCGATCGTGTCGCCGGGCAGGCACGGCTTGCTGCTCGTCGCGTGCAGCCACACGGCGACGCGCTCCTCGACGTGGGAGACGGTCTTGTAGGCGAACAGCGCCCCGCCGGCGAACAGCACCAGCCCGACCAGCAGGTACACGGGCCGGGCGGTCGAGACCCAGAGCATGATGATGAACAGCCCGAAGTACAGGAGCGCCTGGCCCAGGTCGTTCTCGAAGAACAGGACGGCGAGCGCCACGAGCCACGCCAGCAGCACCGGCCCGAGGTCCTTCGCCTGCGGCAGGTGGAACGGCCCCAGCCGCCGCGGCGCCATCTGGAGCAGCTCTTTCTTCGTGTTCAAGTAGGACGCCAGGAAGATCGCGAGCAGGATCTTGCCGATCTCCGCCGGCTGGAACGAGAACGGCCCGAGCGAGATCCACACGTTCGCGCCGTTGATCGTGGCGCCGATGCCGGGGACGATCGGCAGCAGCAGCAGAATCACCGCGACCAGCCCGATCGTGTACGTGTAGCCGTCCAGCTGGCGATGGTCCCGGATGAAGTACAGCGTGCAGATGAACGCAACGAGCGCGATCACCAGCCACCAGGACTGGTCGATCGCGAGGCCCGGAGTCATGCGGTAGATCTCCGCGAACCCGATCCCGGTAAGCAGCCCGGCCGCGGGGAAGAACGCCGGCTCGGCGCCCGGCGCGAGGCGGCGGATCGCGATGTGCCCCGCCAGATACCCGATCACGAACAGCGCCCCGAACAGGAACAGCTTCGAACCGCCCGATCCGCCGATCCCGAGCTTGACGAGGACGACCGCGCTGACGGCGAGCAGGATGGCGACGATCGTCAGGGCAAGCTGCGCCCCCGATCGGGCACGGTCGTTCGGGCGCTGCGCCTCGATCATGTCGGGGAGGAGCTCGGATTCCCCCCGCTCGTCCCCCCGCTCACCACGGCGCACGCTGCGCCGCCTGACGCCACGTCCGCCTTGATCTGGGCCACGATCGCCTCGGCGTCCTGCTGGCTGCCCGCCGTCTGTCCGTCCGTCAGGGGCTGGACCCACTTCGCGCAGGCG
Source organism: Actinomycetota bacterium (assembly GCA_035577825.1). Classification (GTDB taxonomy): domain Bacteria; phylum Actinomycetota; class UBA4738; order UBA4738; family JACQTL01; genus DATBHM01. The sequence continues at coordinate 16,335 of DATLUW010000644.1, forward strand.
AGCGCCTTGTCCGCGGCGAGGCCCTCGGTCTTGACGAGCCCGAACATCTTGATCCCGACGAACTTGTCGGGGACGCCCCGGAACACCGCCACCTGGCCCTGTTCGACCCCGACGAAGAACCGCGAGTCGAGGTAGAGGCGCAGGCCCACGGCGAGCAGCACGAGGACGCCGACGATGGCGGCGATCCAGATCCACAGGCGCCGCTTCTTCCTCGGCGCTCCCTCCGATCCCGGTGCCGGCGTTGGCCACTTGCCCGCGGCGGTCGCCGGATTGGGCGGTGCGGTCTCGGCGCCCTCGGGCATCGGCGGGGCCTGCCCGGGCGCGGCCGGCCCCCCCACGGCGACCCCGGCGGGGATCTGGTACGCGGCGGTGACGTCGTCCACTCCCCCGATCGGAACCGTGGTCAGCTCCTTGGTCGCCCCGCGGTCGGCGGCCTCGGGGACCCACGTCGCCCCCTCGAACCCCTCGCCCTCGTCGAACTGCATGATCACGACGGTGACGTTGTCGAGCCCGCCCGCCTCGTTCGCCAGCGCGACCAGCCGGTCGGCGGCCCCCTGGGGGGTCGGCTCGGTCTGCAGGACCTGGTGGATGACCTCGTCCTCGACCATCGAGTGCAGGCCGTCGGAACAGAGCAGCAGGCGGTCCCCGACCTGGGCCGGGATGTCGAACTCGTCGACCTCGACCGGTTCGTCCACGCCGAGGGCGCGGGTCAGGATGCTTCGCTGCGGGTGGTGTTCGGCCTCCTGGGGCGTGATCTGCTGGCGCTTCACCATCTCGTGTACGAGCGTGTGGTCGGTCGTGACCTGCTGGAACTGGCCCGCCCGAAGCAGGTAGGCGCGGGAGTCCCCGACCTGCGCGAGGTGCACCGTCCCGTCCTGGATGTACGCGGCGGTGATCGTCGTCCCCATGCCCTGCAGTTCCCGGTCGCCCGCGGCGCGCTCGAGGATCGCGTGGTTCGCCGCCCGGACCTGCTCGGCCAGCATCTGCGGGCTGCCGCCGTTCGCGAGGCCGGACATGACCTCCATCGCGAGCGAGGAGGCCACGTTCCCGCCGCGGTGGCCGCCCATCCCGTCGGCGACGATGTACACCGGCGCCATCGCGAGATAGGAGTCCTCGTTGCGCTCGCGGGCCCGTCCGACGTCGCTGGCCGCGCCGACCACGACCTTCATCGAACCCCCTCCGTCATCGCCTGAGCTCCAGCGTCGTCCTCCCGATGCGGATCTGGTCGCCAGCGTGCACCTCGACGGTGCCCTGCACCCGCTGGCGGTTCAGGTACGTGCCGTTCGTCGATCCCAGGTCCTCCAGGTGCCACACGCCATCGGCGGCGTACAGCCTTGCATGGAATTGGGAGGAGTATCGGTCTTCCAGCCGGACGTGGCATGCCTCGGCGCGCCCGATCTGCAGCGGTTCGGACCGCAATGCGAACGTTCCCGCCTTCTTGCCGTCCTCGAGCCGGACGACGAGCTGGTTCGGCGCCTTGCCCGGCTTTCCCTGCTTCGGCGCCTTGCCCTTGCCCTGCTGGCCGCCCCGGGGCTCCGCCACCACCTGCGTCGACGCGCCGCCCCGCCGCCGTCCGCTCACGTCGACGGCGACCGAGCGGATCGCCCGGAACACGAAGAAGTACAGCAGCGCGAGGAACGCGTACTTGCAGACCGCGAGGACGAACGGCGTCAGCGTCTGGCCGGCGATCACCGCTCAGGCCCTCCGGAACTCCAGCACGGTGTGGCCGATCGTGATCCGGTCGCCCGGGCGGAGCTCCCACTCGGCCGTGACGTCCTGCTCGTTGACGCTCGTGCCGTTCGTCGAGCCGAGGTCGCGGAGCAGGTACCGCCCCGTGCCATCGGTCCGAATCTCGGCGTGGTGTCGCGACGCGCCGGGGTCGTTCACCACGACGTCGCTGTCCGACATGCGTCCGATGACCTCGGCCGGCTTGTCCAGGGGGTACGTCGCCGTCGGCTGGCCCTGGTGGATCAGGTACAGGAACGCCTTCCCCACCGCTTCCATCTCGCCGGTGAGCGGCTTGTCCGGGCCCTCGACGAGGCTCGGGTCCACCCGGAACTCCCCGCGTCCGAGCTCCTCGTCAAGCTCGAACACCACCTCGG
>DATLUW010000645.1:0-8167 GCA_035577825.1 Actinomycetota bacterium
GGCCCCGGTCTGACCCGACTCCGCGCGACCACGAGGGCCGGGCCCCCTCCGGCCCGGGCCGCATCCGACGATCGGGACGCGTTCCAGCCGAACGCCTGGCCGAAGGTCCCTGGTCAACGCGCGGCCGCCCCGTACACTCGATCCATGCCGGAGCCCATCGGCGTCATCCCGCCCGACATCCTGCCCCCCAAGGAGGTGCAGGGCGCCGCCGTGCCCGCGGTTCGCCGCCGCCGTCGTCACGTGGGCCGTTGGGTCGTGCTGGGCGTCGCGGTACTGGTCGTGGCGTTCGTCGCGACCGTGGCCGACGCCTACCTCCAGGCGGTGCACGCCGGCAAGGAGCTGAAGACGCTCGTTCCGATGCTCCAGCGCGCCCGCGAGGACCTGCTCTCCGGCGCGCCGGACGGCGCCGCCCGATTCCAGCGAGCGGAGGCGGCGCTCCGTGAGGTCCAGGCGAGCGTCGACGGGGCGCGGTTCACGTTCGGGTGGACGGGGGCGATGCCGTTCGTCGGGCGGCCGGTCCAGGCGGTCCGGCTGGGCGCGGACGCCGCCGAGGAGGCGATGGCGGGACTGCGGCTCGGCCGGGAGATCGTCGGCGACCTGACCGGGGACCGCGAGGGCGGCCTCCTGCACGACCACGAGGTGAACCTCGCGCTGGTCCGGAGCCTCCGGCCGCGGATCTCTCAGATCCTCGACCACCTGGTCGCCGCGCGGCAGGACCTGGCCGCGATCCCGTCGATCCCGCTGTTTCACGCCCTCGACCGGCTGAAGGCCGACGCGCTGACGCAGGCGGACGCAGCGCTGCAGTCGGGCCGGCGGGCCCTCGCCGGGGTCGGACTTCTTCCATCCCTCCTCGGGGCGGACGGCCCCCGGACGTACTTCCTCGCCCTGCAAAACAACGCCGACCTCCGCGGGACCGGCGGCGCCGTCCTCGCATGGGGCATCGTCCGGGTGGCCGACGGCGAAATCCACCTGCAGGACGGCGGGTCGGTCGGAACGCTCGACGAGCGTGGCGGCACGAGGAACGTGGAACTCCCGCAGCCCGTGCGGTGGTACCACCTGCACACGGGCCGGCCCCTGGTCGTCAACAACGGAGCGAACTACTCGCCCAACTTCCCGGTGGTGGCGTCGGTGTGGGCGGACATGGTCGAGCAGCTTCGCCACACGAAGGTCGACGGCGTCATCGCGATCGACCCGGAGGGCGCGGCGGCGCTGTTCGCCGGTCAGCCGGCGGTGACCATTCCCTCGTCGCCCGTACCGATCGATGCCTCGACGATCGCGTCGTTCACCGAGCACGGGCAGTACTCGCTGCCGCGGGCCGCCCAGAAGGCGCTCGCCGGGCAGCTCGTGGCTGCGGCGTTCGCGGCGCTCACCAACCCGCACGACGTCCTGAAGATGACCGGCGCGGTCGGCACGGCCCTCGCCGACAAGCGGATCCAGTTGTGGCTTCGGGACGCCACTGCCGACCGTGAGCTGCACGCGATGGGCTGGGACGGCGCCATCCGCCCGGGGACCGGCGACTACCTCTACCTCGTCGACAACAAGCGGAACCCGAACAAGGTCGACTACTTCAGCCGCGCAACGCTCGACGACACGGTCCGCCTCGACCCCGATGGGACCGGCCACGCCGCCGTGGACCTGGAGCTCGACACGAACGTCCCCAGCGGCGAGTCGCCCACCGTGGTCGGGCCGAGCAGCCGCTATGGCCTGAACGTCGCGATGCTCAGCCTGCACGTCCCGGAGGACGCCCGGACGACGAGCCACTCGAGCACAGAGGGCGTGAACTACGAGACGAAGCCGCTCGGGTTCATCGTGCACAAGGAGAGCGGCGTGAAGGTGCTCACCCAGACGGTGGCGTCGTGGAGCGGCCACCCGGGTGGGTTCCATGTCGCCTACGACATCCCCGGGGTGGCGCACCGGAACGCCGACGGGACGTGGACGTACACCCTGGCGCTCCAGCACCAGCCGATGGTGCATCCGCTGCACGTCACGGTCACGGTGGTCGCCCCCCTCGGGACACGCTTCACCGGGTCGGAGGCGGGTTGGCGCGTCGAGGGGAACCGGGCCGTGTTCGAGACCGACCTCACCAGGGACACCGTGACCTCGCTCACGTACGGCTCCGGGGCCTCGCCGACGGCCGCTTCGACCCCCTAGCGGGCCACGATCCGGAGGGCACGGAAGCGCTGGTCAACTCGGGGGTCAGATGCTACGCTTCCGCCCTCGCCGGGTGAGGCGACGCGTTCTAGCGTGCCCGGTTGACTATTCGAGTGTCCCTTCTCTATACTGCTCGTTTGCCGTGCCGTCTCCCGCCGTGCGCTGTTGCATGCGTGTCGTTCGTCCCTGAGGAGGGGAGCTTTCTTGCCTGACGCCCTGGTGCCTGGTCGTGAACGTGTCAGCTTCGCCAAGCTCGAGGAGGTTCTCCCGCTTCCGGATCTCGTGGGGATCCAGCGCGAGTCCTTCGACTGGCTGCTGAAGACCGGACTGAAGGAGGTCCTCGACGAGATCTCGCCGATCGAGGACTTCACCGAGCAGTTCCAGCTGTTCTTCGGCAATCATCAGTTCAAGGATCTGAAGCACTCTGAGGAGGAGTGCAAGGACAAGGACATGACGTTCTCCGCGCCGTTGTTCGTGGAGGCGTCGTTCGTCAACACCGTGACCGGTGAGATCAAGGAGCAGGAGGTCTTCATGGGCGACTTCCCCATGATGACCTCGAGCGGCACCTTCATCATCAACGGCACCGAGCGCGTGGTCGTCTCGCAGCTCGTCCGGAGCCCGGGCGTGTACTTCGACCGCAGCATCGACAAGACGTCCGACAAGGACGTCTACCTGGCCAAGGTCATCCCGTCCCGCGGCGCCTGGCTCGAGTTCGACGTGGACAAGCGCGACACCGTCGGCGTGCGCATCGACCGCAAGCGCCGCCAGTACGTGACGGTGTTCCTGAAGGCGCTCGGCTGGACCGAGGAGGAGATCCTCGACCTGTTCGACGGCGCACAGTCCATCCAGAACACCCTCGAGAAGGACCACATCGCCTCCCAGGAGGAGGCGCTGATGGACATCTACCGGCGCCTGCGCCCGGGCGAGCCGCCGACGGCGGAGTCTGCCAAGACGCTGCTCGTCAACCTGTTCTTCAACGGCAAGCGCTACGACCTCGCCAGGGTGGGCCGGTACAAGGTCTCCAAGAAGCTCGGAGAGGCCGACGCCAAGCTCGCCGCGCAGCTCAAGGCGCGGTTCAACGAGCTGAAGCAGAACGACAACCCGGACAAGAAGGGCTTCGAGCAGGACCGCTACCGCGTGTTCGCCGACCTGCAGTCGGGCGAGTCGGGCGGGGGTGCGCCCAAGGAGAAGACGATCCTCACCTTCGAGGACATCCTGAAGTCCGTCCGGTACCTCGTGAAGCTGCACGCCGGCGAGGAGGGCTACGAGCCCGACGACATCGACCACTTCGGCAACCGTCGGCTGCGCTCGGGCGGCGAGCTGATCCAGAATCAGATCCGGATCGGCCTGTCCCGGATGGAGCGCGTGGTCCGCGAGCGCATGACCACGCAGGACGTCGAGGCCATCACGCCGCAGACGCTCATCAACATCCGGCCACTCGTGGCGTCGATCAAGGAGTTCTTCGGGACGTCGCAGCTGTCGCAGTTCCTCGACCAGACGAACACGCTGTCCGGCCTGACCCACAAGCGCCGCCTGTCGGCGCTCGGCCCGGGCGGCCTGTCGCGTGAGCGCGCCGGGTTCGAGGTCCGGGACGTACACCCGTCGCACTACGGCCGGATGTGCCCGATCGAGACGCCGGAGGGCCCGAACATCGGCCTCATCGGGTCGCTGTCGAGCTTCGGCCGCATCAACCCCTACGGGTTCGTCGAGACGCCGTACCGGAAGGTCACGAAGGGCCGGGTCACCGACCAGATCGACTACCTCTCGGCCGACGAGGAGGACCTGCACGTCATCGCGCAGGCCAACACGCCGCTCGACACCAAGACCCACCGGTTCGCCGAGGACCGCGTCCTCGTGCGACGCAAGGGCGGCGAGGTCGACTACGTCGCGCCCGACGAGGTCGACTACATGGACGTGTCCCCGAAGCAGCTCGTGTCGGTGGCCGCCGCGCTCATCCCGTTCCTCGAGCACGACGACGCCAACCGGGCCCTGATGGGGGCGAACATGCAGCGTCAGGCGGTCCCGCTGCTGCGGGCAGAGGCGCCGCTCGTCGGCACCGGCGTGGAGTTCCGCGCGGCCGTGGACGCCGGCGACGTCGTGATCGCCGAGGAGGCGGGCGTCGTCGAGGACGTCTCGGCCGACGACATCATGGTCCGCGGCCGGACCGGCGAGCTGAAGATCTACCGGCTGCTGAAGTTCCGCCGTTCGAACCAGGGCACCTGCATCAACCAGAAGCCCATCGTGGCGGCGGGGGACAAGGTGGCGAAGGGCCAGGTCATCGCCGACGGCCCGTCGACCGAGGGCGGCGAGCTCGCGCTCGGCAAGAACCTGCTCGTGGCGTTCATGCCCTGGGAGGGCCACAACTACGAGGACGCCATCGTGCTCTCCGAGCGCCTCGTCAAGGACGACGAGCTCACCTCGATCCACATCGAGGAGCACGAGGTCGACGCCCGCGACACCAAGCTCGGCGCGGAGGAGATCACGCGGGACATCCCGAACGTCTCCGAGGAGATCCTGAAGGACCTCGACGAGCGCGGGATCGTGCGGATCGGGGCCGAGGTCAACCCCGGCGACTACCTGGTCGGCAAGGTCACCCCCAAGGGCGAGACCGAGCTCACGCCGGAGGAGCGCCTGCTGCGCGCGATCTTCGGCGAGAAGGCCCGGGAGGTCCGCGACACCTCGCTGAAGGTGCCGCACGGGGAGTCCGGCAAGGTGATCGGCGTGCGGGTGTTCTCCCGCGAGGACGGGGACGAGCTCCCGCCGGGTGTCAACCAGCTCGTGCGGGTGTACGTGGCCCAGAAGCGGAAGATCTCCGACGGCGACAAGCTGGCCGGCCGCCACGGGAACAAGGGCGTCATCTCGACGATCCTGCCCGAGGAGGACATGCCGTTCCTCGCCGACGGGACCCCGGTGGACATCATCCTCAACCCGCTCGGCGTCCCGTCCCGGATGAACCTCGGCCAGGTGCTCGAGGCGCACCTCGGGTACGCGGCCGCCATGGGGTTCACGTACGACGGGAAGACCTACGAGGGGCCGATCCACGTGGCCTCGCCCGTGTTCGACGGCGCGCGCGAGAACGAGATCCTCGACGCGATCCGGTCGAGCGCGCCGAACGCCGACGGGGTCAGGGTCATCGACGACCAGGGCAAGGCGCGGCTGTTCGACGGCCGCACCGGTGAGCCGTACGACGAGCCGGTGGCCGTGGGGCAGGTCTACATCCTGAAGCTGCTCCACCTGGTCGACGACAAGATCCACGCGCGCTCGACCGGCCCGTACTCGATGATCACGCAGCAGCCGCTCGGCGGGAAGGCGCAGTTCGGCGGCCAGCGGTTCGGCGAGATGGAGGTGTGGGCCCTGGAGGCGTACGGCGCTGCCTACGCGCTGCAGGAGCTCCTCACGATCAAGTCCGACGACGTGCTCGGCCGCGTGAAGGTCTACGAGGCCATCGTCAAGGGCGAGAACATCCCGGAGCCGGGCATCCCGGAGTCCTTCAAGGTCCTCATCAAGGAGATGCAGTCCCTCTGTCTGAACGTCGAGGTCCTCTCGGCCGAGGGCAAGGAGATCGAGATGAAGGAGACCGACGAGGACGTGTTCCGGGCGGCCGAGGAGCTGGGCATCGACCTGTCCCGGCGGGAGCCGGCGGGGGCGGACTTCGACTAGTGGCCGGCCTCACGCTCCTTCGGGGCGAGGGCCTGGGTCGACGGCAGGTCCTACGTCCGGTAGCCGGTCCGCTCGAGCATGGGCTCGATCCCGGGCAGGACGCGTTCGATCTCGGCCGGGGTGGCCGTGCGCCACTTCTCCCGGCCGGGTCGGGCGGGTCGGACGTGTTCGCGTGCCCGGCCGGCCTCGGCGTCGGTGAAGGGGACGTCGAGCGCCTGATGGACGTGCTCCATCTGGCCGGCTGGGTCTGCCAGGAGGTCCTCGTACCGGACGTCGACGAACCGGTCCGCGGCGAGCCCGTCGCGGAAGGCGAGGATGGCCTCGGTGGCGGTCGTGTACTGGAGGGCGCAGGCGTCCTCGAGCGGCCGGCCGTCGTACCCGCGCCACCCCGGCGGGAGGATGAAGTGCCAGGCGCGGTCGGGGATGCCCGGGATGTGGAACGGGACCGGCAGCTCGTAGGCCGGGTGCTCCCGTTCGCGCCACGCGACCACCAGGCTCGACACGGTCGCCCGGCCGTCGCGCTGGACGAAGACGTACTTCGCATCGGGGAACAGGGCGTCGAGGTACGGCAGGCGGAGCGAGTTCCGGGGCGTCTTGTCCAGGAACCGCCGGCCGCCCGGCCGGGCCAGCCGGTCGATCGCCCAGGCCAGGTAGCGCCGTTCGAACGAACGGACGTCGCCGGCCGCGAGGGCGTTCGAGGCCCAGCCGTGCTCGCGGGGGTGGTGGAAGGACTCCCACAGCACGTGGCCCTCCTGGCCGATCGACGCGAGGCCGTCGTTCGCCCGGAGCAGGGAGAAGACGACCGTGGTGCCGCTGCGGGGGCACCCGATGACGAACACCGGCCGCTCGGGCAGCCGCTTCGGGGGCAGCACGGGGGCGGCCAGGACGAGCGGCAGCGCACGCCGGTTGCGGCGGAGCGCGGGCCGGAGATTCACGGGCGGAATGCCCGGATGTTGAACGACATGGACGCGGATTCTATGGACGCGGAAGCGGCGGGGACTCCATTGGGGAGGCGGTGAGCTCGTGCTGGACGTGAACTACTTCGATGAGCTGCGGATCGGCCTGGCGACGGCGGATCAGATCCGGGCGTGGTCGAACGGCGAGGTCAAGAAGCCGGAGACCATCAACTACCGGACGCTGAAGCCGGAGAAGGACGGCCTCTTCTGCGAGCGCATCTTCGGTCCCACACGGGACTGGGAGTGCCACTGCGGCAAGTACAAGCGGGTGCGGTTCAAGGGCATCATCTGCGAGCGGTGCGGCGTCGAGATCACGCGCGCCAAGGTTCGCCGCGAGCGGATGGGCCACATCGAGCTGGCCGCGCCGGTCACGCACATCTGGTACTTCAAGGGCGTTCCCTCGCGCCTCGGGTACCTGCTGGACATCGCGCCGAAGGACCTCGAGCGGATCATCTACTTCGCCGCGTACGTGGTCACCCGCGTCGACTCCGAGCGCCGCCACCGCGACCTGCCCGAGATCGAGAAGGAGATCGCGGACGAGCAGCGCGAGATCGAGGGCCGCCGGGACGAGGAGATCTCCGACCGGCTCCGCGAGCTCGAGGACCGCCTCCGCGAGCTCGAGGGCGAGGGCGCCAAGGGCGCGCAGCTGACGGCCGCCCGCCGCGAGGCCCAGAAGGAGATCGAGCGGATCACCGAGGGCGCCAAGCGTGAGACCGAGCACCTCGACCAGGTGCTGGACTCGTTCAAGGGCCTGGCAGTGAAGCAGCTCGTGGCCGACGACGCCGTGTACCGCACGCTCCGCGAGCGGTTCGGCGAGTACTTCGACGGCGGCATGGGCGCCGAGGCGATCAAGCGCCTGCTGCTCGACCTCGACCTCGAGGCCGAGGCGGAGTTCCTCCGCGAGCAGATCAAGACCGCCAAGGGCACCCGGCGCCAGAAGGCCATCAAGCGGCTGAAGGTCGCGTCGAACTTCCTCGGCACGAAGAACTCGCCGCAGGGCATGGTCCTCGACGCGGTGCCGGTGATCCCGCCGGACCTCCGCCCGATGGTCCAGCTCGACGGCGGCCGGTTCGCCACGTCCGACCTCAACGACCTGTACCGGCGGGTGATCAACCGAAACAACCGCCTCAAGCGGCTGATCGACCTCGGCGCGCCCGAGATCATCGTCAACAACGAGAAGCGGATGCTCCAGGAGGCCGTCGACGCGCTGTTCGACAACGGCCGTCGTGGTCGTCCGGTCACCGGTCCGGGCAACCGCCCGCTGAAGTCCCTCTCCGATATGCTGAAGGGCAAGCAGGGCCGGTTCCGTCAGAACCTGCTCGGCAAGCGCGTCGACTACTCGGGTCGTTCGGTGATCGTCGTCGGCCCGCAGCTCCGCCTCCAGCAGTGCGGTCTGCCCA
>DATLUW010000646.1:0-2471 GCA_035577825.1 Actinomycetota bacterium
GCACCTCGATCGACGTGGTGTTCACGACTACGGGCGCTGAGTGGTGACCCATGCCCACCTGCCGTCGGGGCAACTCTGAACGCCGTCCCGCAGAAGGACGGCAACCCGATCCCCGGGCAGTTCACCTAAGCACGTCGACGCTGCCGGATTCACCACCCGGACGTTCCCCGGCCACAGTGTCATGGCGTACGTCCTGGGGCGTCCTGTGGGACCGGTGTCCATCCAGCCGTGAGGCGCACTGGGGGGCCTCGTTCCACACGAAGGCCCGGGTGCCGCAGGTGCAGTTCGCCAAGGTCGGATGAGATGGTGAACACCCTGATCGAGGCCGGGCTCACAGAGGCAGAGACGGTCCTGCTCGAGCGCTCGCGGAGTGAGCGGACTTCCTCGGACGACGAGAAGGCTTCCTTCTGGTCCGAGACCGTCGTCTTCGGGTCCATGTCGGTGACGGAGGCGATCTCGCACCTGTCGTGGCTCAGACCCTGCACCCGGAGCCTTATCATCACTCCCCGGTTCCAGCGTCTCGAGTACGCCCTCGCTCCTCGCCTGCTCGAGGCAGAGGTTCTCGGTGGCCGAGCCGTTAGGGGGATCCTGAAGGCCCCGGACGTCGAAGTGATGAGACCGGCGAACTAGCTCGGCTACCACTCAACCACCGGATGTCACCGAGCCGGTTCGTGAGACGTGGCCGACCACCCTCGCGGACTTCCTCGACCAGGTGCTCACGTTCCGTCAGGCCGACACCCAGGATGCTTCGATCTCACTGAGCGTGGTTCCGCCGCGGGAAGGACTCTCGGCCGTGCGGTGCGAGATACCGAGGAGGGTCGGCAATCGCGAGGGGGAAGGTAGCGATTGCCGAGCCCGGTTCATGCGTAAACGGGCGGCATGGTCCGGCCGTCTATCAGAGACAGGAACACACACGACCGACGCGATGATTCGGACTGTGGCGGACAAGCTGATCGATGACGGAACCCTCCACGCGGGGTCGAGACCGACCGATCTCGAGGCGCTCTTCCGCACGGAAGGAGACGGCGTGTATCGAACGCTGTACGCGTTCACCGGCGGTCGCGCCGACGTCGCCGAGGAAGCGACGGCGGAGGCGTTCGCTCGGGCGGTGGAGAGCCAGCAGGAGCTCCGCGACCCGCTCGCATGGATCTACCGGGTGGCGTTCAGGGTCGCGATCGACGAGCTCCGCCGGGATCGACGTCGGGGAACGCTCACCGATGTACCGACGGCACCGCCCGATCTCGCCGGACTCATGGATGCGCTGCGCAGGCTCTCCCCGAACCAGCGCGCCGCGATCGTCCTGCGATACGTCCTCGATCTCGACGTCGATGAGGTCGCGAAGCGAATGGGCGTCGCCCGGCCCACGGTGCGTGTGCATCTTCATCGAGGAAGAGCTCGGCTGCGCGAGCTGCTGGGAACCGAGGAGGTCGACTGACGATGACGGAGCGATGGGAACGTGAGATCGAGAGGCTCGGGACGCTCACAGCGCCGAGATCGACTCCGACGCGGATCGCCGAAGGTCCGCGGGGCAGTGGGATGCCACCGACGCCCCGCCGACGGGAACGCATCACCGCGATCGCAGTCGCGTTCGCGGTTTTCGGGGCGGCCGCCGCCCTGGTCGTGAGTGCATTCCTGCATGAGACACCATCGACGCCGGCAGTCGCCCCCGGCCCGTCGACCACCGTGTCCGCGCCGGGGAGCCCGACATCACTCGATGCATCCCTCGAGGCTCCGCCCGACGGGTCCGTACCGAACCTGACCCTTACCTTCGGCAGCGCATCGTCGACCTTCAGTCCCAACGTCGGCGGCTGGGGGGGCGCGAACATCTCGTCCTCGCCAGCCCAGACATTCGATGCGACGATCGATCCCGGCCTGCCGCTCACGCTCACGACGAACGCGTCGGGCGTCGGAGCCTCGCTCTGGATCGTCGATCGAGACCAGAGCCCGACCGGCCAGTCCATCCCACTCGATCTGTCCTCCGGTTCCGCTGTGCTGCCCGATCAAGCCGGCTTGTACCAACTCAGGATCGGCGGCGGCTGGTCCGAGGGCAAGGTCGACTTCAGCGTCGGCGTCACGATCGGGACGCCACCCAACGACTGGCCTCCGCCAGTCCCCACGCCCTCGACTGCGGCCGTCCCCGACGTGGTCGGTCTCACGTTGTCCCAGGCCCAGAAGGTCCTGACCGATGCCAGCTTCGAGTCCGTCTACGTTGTGCCGCCAGCCGGAGCATCGAAGCCCGAGATCATCGGGGGCGTCGTCACGGCGCAGGATCCCGCTGCGGGCACGGAGACACATGTGACCACCATCATCAAGTTGACCGTCTCGACGACCGGCCAGACCGGGAAGCACACGTGCAAGAAGTCCTCTCCATGCACGCGGTAGTCCTTGCCTTGGGACGTTGTCGGCTTCAAAGTCGAACCTCCGCCGAGGCAGGCCATTTGCCCGGAACCCGCCCCAGTTCGGCTCGTAGA
>DATLUW010000647.1:0-3178 GCA_035577825.1 Actinomycetota bacterium
GATCTCCAGGCAGATGGCCGTCCACTCGGTGGCCGACCGGGCCCCGGCGTACGGGTTCGGCGGAGTCTCGGTCGACGGCAACGACGTGCTGGCCTGCTTCGAGGCGATGTCCACTGCCGTGGATCGCGCGAGGAACGGCGGCGGGCCGACGCTCATCGAGTGCAACACCTACCGGTTCCACCCGCACACCTCCGACGACGACGACCGGACCTATCGGACGCGCGAGGAGGTCGAGCAGGCCAAGGCCCGCGACCCGATCGCGCTGTTCGGCAACCAGCTCGAGGAGCTCGGTCTGATCGACGCCGACGGGATCGAAACGCTCCGCGCAGAGATCAAGGCCTCGATCGACGCCGACGCCGAACGGGCATGGACCGCGCCGGACCCGGCGCCGGACACGGTGCTCGACCACCTGTTCGCGGACTCCGGCGCCGGGCGGGACGCCGATCTCGGGACCACGGGCGGCGAGGCGGTGCCGGGCGAGTCGCCCTCGGATCCGTCGGACCCGTCGGACCCGGAGGCCGCCCGATGACCGAGAAGAACGTCGTCCAGACCATCCACGACACGCTCCAGGAGGAGATGCAGTCCGACGACCGGGTCGTCGTGCTCGGCGAGGACGTCGGCGCCCGCGGCGGGGTGTTTCGGGTGACCGCCGGGTTCCTCGACGAGTTCGGCGAGCGCCGCGTGATCGACACGCCACTCGCGGAGTCCGGGATCGTCGGCGCCGCCATCGGCATGGCACTGCACGGGATGCTGCCCGTCGCCGAGATCCAGTTCGCCGACTTCATCCACCCGGCGTTCGACCAGCTGGTGAGCGAGGCCGCCCGCATCCGGTACCGGTCGAACGGGGACTTCGGCGTGCCGCTCGTCGTGCGCGCGCCGTGGGGCGGCGGCGTGCACGGCGCCCTGTACCACTCGCAGTCGATCGAGGCGTTCTACGGACACGTCCCCGGGCTGAAGACGGTCGTGCCGTCGACGCCCTATGACGCGAAGGGGTTGCTGCGATCCGCGATCCGCGACCCCGACCCGGTGTTGTTCCTCGAGCACAAGAAGACGTACCGGCTGATCAAGGGCGAGGTGCCGGACGAACCGTACGAGGTGCCGATCGGCCTCGCCGACGTCAAGCGGGAGGGGTCGGACGTCACGGTGATCGCGTACGGGCTGATGCTCCACCTGTGCCTCGAGGCGGCCGAGCGGCTGGCGACCGAGGACGGATTCGAGGCCGAGGTGGTCGACCTCCGGACGATCGCGCCACTCGACAAGCGGACGATCCTCGAGTCGGTCCGCAAGACGGCCAAGGCCATGGTCGTGTACGAGGACAACCGGACGTACGGCGCCGGCGCCGAGGTGATCGCCACGATCGCCGAGGAGCTCATGTTCGAGCTCGACGGCCCGCTCGTGCGGATCGGCGGACCCGACATCCCGGCCATGCCGTTCGCCGGGCCGCTCGAGCACGCCTACATGCCGAACGCCGACGCGATCCACGCCCGAATGCTGGAGCTCGCGAGCTTCTGAAGGCGCCGGACTCGTCCCGCGACAGCTTCGGTTGCAACTCCTGACTGAACCGACACGCTGAACGGCGGCGACGGCAACGACGCACTGAGCGGCGGTCCGGGCAAGGACACGCTGAACTCGACCGACGGCATCAGCGGCAACGACGACGTGAACGGCGGGCACACCGGTGAGGACACCTGCCTGATCGACTCCGGCGACTCCGCCAGCACCTGCGACGTGGTGATCGTTGGCGGTCCGTAGGACCGGCCGCAGGGAACCAATCCAGGCCCCCGGGCGCTTCGCGCCGGGGGGCCTGTCCGCATCCCGCACTAGACTTGCGGTTCGATGCCCACCGCGGACCACAACCCCCACCGGCGCCGCCTCCACCTGCCGATCGTGTCGACGAACGGCGCACCGGTCGCCGATGCGCCGCCGTCCGCGACGCCGCTCGGCCGGCGGCCCGAGTGGCTGAAGGTGAAGGCCACCACGGGCCCGAACTTCACCGACCTCAAGCGCATCATGCGCTCCCAGTCGCTGCACACGGTGTGCGAGGAGGCGTCCTGCCCGAACGTCTACGAGTGCTGGGAGGAGCGCGAGGCCACGTTCCTCATCCTGGGCGACCGGTGCACCCGTCGGTGCGGGTTCTGCGACGTGATGACCGCCAAGCCGTTCGCGGTGGACGAGGGCGAACCCGCCCGGATCGCCGACGCGGTTCGCGCGATGGGACTTCGCTACGTCGTGGTGACCGGCGTGGCGCGCGACGACCTTCCGGACGGCGGCGCACGCATCTGGGCGGCCTGCGTCCGGGCGATCCGCGAGGCGGTGCCGGGCTGCTCGGTCGAGGTGCTCCCGAGCGACTTCGCCGGGGGCGAACGCGACATCGCGACGGTGGTAGAGGCCGAACCCGACGTGTTCGCCCACAACCTGGAGACGGTTCGCCGGCTGCACGGGAGGATCAGGCCGGCGTTCGGCTAC
This sequence comes from Actinomycetota bacterium, assembly GCA_035577825.1. GTDB lineage: Bacteria > Actinomycetota > UBA4738 > UBA4738 > JACQTL01 > DATBHM01. The sequence goes on from DATLUW010000647.1 coordinate 2,467, forward strand.
GACCGTTCGCTGGACGTGCTCCGCGTGGCCAAGAACGCGCGGTCGGGGCAGATCACCAAGTCGAACCTCATCCTCGGCATGGGCGAACGCCCCGAGGAGGTTCGCGAGGCGATGGCCGACCTCCGTTCGACCGGGTGCGACATCCTGACGATCGGGCAATACCTCCAGCCGACGCGGTTCCACCTCCCGGTCGACCGCTGGGTGACGCCGGACGAGTTCTCTGGGCACGGGCGGTTCGGGATGGACGAGCTCGGGCTCGCGCACGTGGAGTCGGGACCGCTCGTCCGCTCCTCGTACCACGCGGGCAAGCAGCTCGCCCGCGCCGTGATGGCGGGCGTCAGGTCGTCGTAGCGCCTTCCGCGAGCACCCGGTCGAGCAGGTCATCCAGCACCTGTGCCTTGACCGGCCCCTGCACCCGGAACCGCATTCGTCCGGACGCGTCGACGACGACGGTCGTCGGGATCCCGGCGATGCCGAAGCCCTTTGCGAGCGCCGAGCCCGGATCGCCGACGACCGGATACATGAGATGGGCCGCGCGGACGAACGACAGCGCATCCGGAACGCTCTTCGGCCACTGCTGCCCCGTGTAGTGAACGCCGACCATCACGACGCCCTCGTCGGCGAACCGCCTCGCCGCGGCCTCCAGCGCGGGCGCCTCCACCCGGCACGGCGGGCAGTACGGGTTCCAGAAGTTCACGACGAGGACCTTGCC
>DATLUW010000648.1:0-3380 GCA_035577825.1 Actinomycetota bacterium
CGGTACGGCGAAGTACCACCAGTAGCGATGGCTGTTCTGGATGATGAGCGGGAACCGCCGCTCACCGGTGTAGGTGTGGTGCGGCTCGGCGACCGCGCACGCCGGCGGGGAGAGCCAGAACGAGCGGTAGTACGCCTTGCGGTAGTAGTAGCAGGTGAGCCGGAAGAACAGCGGGAACGGCAGGATCAGCAGCGCCGGCGACCACTGCCACCAGTCGCCGAACAGGTTCGCCGTGGCGTGCTGGCAGGACGTCGCGAGGCACGGCGAGTAGAACGGCGAGATGTACGGGTCGGCGTAGTAGTTCGCGTTCTGGAGCGCCACCCAGGTCCCGTAGATCACGAACCCGCCGAGCACCAGTGCGGTGACGAGCGGGAGCGCCCACCAGTGGTCGGTGCGGCCGGTGCGCGGGCCACGGTGGCCGCCCCACTGCCGGATCTCCCGTCGCGGGGACTCGTCGAGGACGTCGCCGAGCGAGGTCTGCGACACCGGGCAGCCCCCTCCCGCTATCCCCGCCCGCCCGGGAGGGCGTGCGGCGTCGATCCATGGAGCACCGGCATGTCGCGAAGCATAGCCCGTCGCATTCGGCCGGTTGCGCGCCCCGGGGAGGCCGGGCTCGCCCTTCGCCGGCCGCCGACGGTAGGCTCACCGCCCGTGCCCCAGCCCCTCGACGGCCCCGCTCGGATCACCCGCCGGCGCTTCCTCGGTTCGACTGCGGCCGCGGCTGCGGGTGTGGCGGCGTTCGGCCTCGGGACCCCGGCTCGGGCCGGGGCGGTTCCGCCGGGAACCGGTGCCCAGGCGGCGTGCGACCTGCCGCCCGAGGTCCTCCAGCGGATCGTCCGCGGCTGGCGGCGGGACCGGAGCGGACAGCTGATCATCGTCCCCCACGGCATGGACTTCGTGTCCGGCGGGATCAGCCACTCGACGCCGTTCGCGTACACGCAGGACGTGCCGATGCTGTGGTACGGGCCGGGGTTCATCCAGCCGCAGGGGGCGGTCGAACGCTCGGCCACGCTGGCCGACGTCGCGCCCACGATCGCGAAGCTCATCGGGTTCGACTGGACGGCGCCGGACGGCGTGCCGATGACCGGGGCGCTCGTGCCCGGCGCGCCCGCCCCAAAGCTCGTCGTCGTGCTGGTGTGGGACGCGGGCGGGCGGTTCGTCCTCGACATCTGGCCCAAGTCCTGGCCGAACCTGAAGGGCCTCATCCCCCAGGGGACATGGTTCGAGAGGGCGACAGTCGGATCCAGCCCGTCGAACACCGCCCCCGCGCACGCGAACATCGGCACCGGGGCGTTCCCGTCCCGCCACGGGGTGATGGACAACTACAACCGGTACCCGGACGGCTCCGTCCACGACCCCTACTTCCACGGGCCCAACAACGCCCTGCTGTGCCGCACCCTCGCCGAGGACTACCAGGCCGCGGCCGGCTCGGACGCCGTGGTCGGCCTCGCCGCGTCGATCCCCTGGCACCTCGGCATGATCGGCCGAGGGAGTGACGGCGGCGGCCCGCAGACGTTGGCCGTGCTGCGGAAGAGCGGCGTCGAGCTCGGAGACGCATCGTCGTCGTGGGGGCTCCCGGACCGCCTGGCCCAGTTCTACCGGTCCGTGGACTACGTGAACGACCCGGACGTGGTGCCCCCGCTCGAGACGTTCTGGCACGTGGCCGAGACGCTCGGCGGCGGCCATGCCGGCAGCGGGACCTGGCGGGGGCACTCGATCCAGAAGCTGGGGAACGGGTTCGAGACGCCGGCCCGGGTGCCGTTCCAGCAGGCGGTCTGGCAGGCGCTCATCGAACGCGAGGAGCTCGGCACCCACGCGGCCCCCGATCTGCTGTTCCTGAACTGCAAGCTGATCGACGAGGTCGGACACCACTACACCGCGTCGGGCATCGAGATGAAGGACGCGGTGCAGACGCAGGACCGGTGGCTCGGGAAGTTCGTCCGGTTCCTCGATCGCCACCTGCCCGGCCGGTACGTCCTCGCCGTGACCGCCGACCACGGGCACACGGCCGCGCCCGAGTACGACGACGGGTTCGCCATCGACGAGAAGGCCATCCGGCGGCTGATCGCCGAGCGGTTCGGGACGGACTCGCTGCTGCAGATCCCGCGTCCGATCTGGCTGAACCTCGACGCCGACGCGCTGCGGGCGCACGACGTCACCTTCCAGCAGATCTCGAAGCTGCTGGCCGGGCTGACCAAGGGGCAGACCCACAAGCAGACGGTGACCGTCCCCCCGTCGCGGGCGAACGAGCGCGTCTTCGACGCGGTGTTCGCGGGGTCGCTGCTGGGCCACCTCGACTGCTCGCCCTGACGCGTTCGCCGGACCGGCACCGGCCGCCCGCCACGCACTGGGTGTCATCTCCGACGGCTGCACGCTGTCGGGCTGGCAGTCCCAGACCCAGTACAACCCGATCGAGGTGGAGGGCTGGACCGTCCAGCTGATCTCCTACGACTCGACCGGCTCGACCGCGCACATCGCGACGGGTCGTTCGTGGTCGGTGGAACGATCGGCGAATCCGTTCGGCAGCACCCCATCGTCGGCCGTTACCTGCCGGACGGGTCGCCGGACCCGGCGTTCGGCAATGACGGTGTCGTACGCCTCGCCCTGACGGAATCGCTGACGGGGATGCTCCCCCTGGCCGACGGCGGGCTCCTGCTGACGGCCACCCGGTACGACATCACCTCCACCCTGGACGACCCGGTCGTGATCCGCCTCCTGCCGGACGGTTCGCTCGATCCCGCATTCGGGAACGGCGGCATCGCCTCCCCCGGGCCACGGCGCGTATCAGCACATCGGCGTGGACGCGTCGGACCGGATGCTCGTGGGAGGGGCGCGCGAGCATTTCCAGAACGCCGGCGAGTGGGTCGCGTGGGCGATCTGGCGGCTCGATCCGAATGGCGCCATCGACACGACCTCCGGGCGAAACGGCGTCATCGATCCCCGCCGCGTCGACTTCGGGGAGAGCGCGTACGACCTGCTGATGCTGCCGAGCGGCGGCGCGTACGTCCTGTCGGGGAACGACTACGAGGAGCCGGATTCCACCTTCGTCGTCCACCTGTTCCCCAGTGGGCGGATCGACCGCCGCTTCGGCATGGGCGGCCGGGCATCGCTCGAGCTTCCCTGCGTCGGCGTCCTTGCCATTCGCCTGGCCGCGCCGCCGGACGGCGGGATCGTGGCCGCCGGGTTCGGCTCCTCGTTCGATTGCGCCGGTTCGCACGCGCCGTTCAACCAGGGGCTGACACTGCTGGAGCTGACTCGCCGCGGAACCGTTGATGCGACATTCGGCCGGGGCGGCCGGGTCCGGATCGATCGGTCGGAGGACGGCTCGCTCATCGCATTCGCGATCGATCCGCAGAACCGCCCCCTCCTGGACTTCTACG
>DATLUW010000649.1:0-6035 GCA_035577825.1 Actinomycetota bacterium
CCGGCGCGGTACAGCGGCGGCGTGAGGACTCGGAACGCCTGCCACGGCGCCAGCCACCGCGGGATCGAGTACTCCGGCGCGATGCCGCGTTCGATGACGGTGGCGATGCCGCGGGCGATGCGTTCGGGCTGCATGACGAACGGCTTGGGGATCCGCTCCTGGGGAAACCCCTCGGTCTTGACGAAGCCGGGATTCACCGCGGTCACCCGGACGCCGAACGGCTCCAGCTCGTAGTTGAGCGACTCGCTGAACGCGACCACGGCGTGCTTGGTGGCCGAGTAGACGCTCACGCTGGGCGTGGCGTAGCGGCCGGCGAGCGACGCGATGTTCACGACGTGGCCGTGCTTCGCGTCGAGGAACGCCGGCACGAACGCCTTGGTCGCGTGGACGACCGAGCGGAAGTTCACGTCGATGGTGCGGTCGATCGCCTCGATGTCCGCCCTGGCGAACGGGCCGGGGCCGGGGACGCCCGCGTTGTTCACCAGGACGTCGACGCGGCCGTGAGCCTTCAGGGTCTCGTCCAGGAGGCGTTCGAGGTCGTGGTCGTTCGTGACGTCGGTGACGACCGGGAGGGCCCGGCCGCCGCGTTCGCGGATCAGCCCGGCGAGCTCCTGCAGGCGGTCCTCCCGCCGGGCGGCGATCACGACCCGGGCGCCGCGGGCGGCGAGCACCCCGGCGGTCGAACGCCCGATGCCCGACGATGCTCCGGTCACGACGACGACGCATTCCTGCAGCTCCATGGTGATGATCTCCTCGGGTGCTGTGCCGGGGGCGCCGGGACGGCCGTCCCGTACGATGGCTGGCCGGATGGCTATCTCATCACACGAACGCCGACCCGGCCTCGATCGCCGCTGGACGCCCGCACGGTTCCCCGAGGACGAGCTCCTCGAGGGCCTGCTCCGCGGCGGGATGGCGGGCGTCGTCAGCCATCCCATGGACAACGTGCTGTGGAAGGTCGGGCTGCTCTGCGACGGCGATCCGGGCTCGCAGTTCGGGCTCTCCGGCGCCGACGTGATGACCGAGGAGCAGGTGCTCGCGCTGATCGGGTCGGCCTCCGGGTTCGAACCCGATCCGTACGTGCGGTTCGGGCCGGTTCGCGTGCAGCCGGAGCCGATCCTGGCCGAATGCCGGCGGATGGGGGACCGCCTGGCGCTGGCTGTCTCACGCGGCGAGCGGGTCCTGCTGGCGACCGGGCATCCGACCGGGCTGATCCAGCTGTACGCGGAGCTCGGGCGGGTGCTGGCCGGGTTCGGCTGCGAGATCCTCCGGCCGGCCGACGGGGTCCGATGGGAGGAGCCCGGGAAGCGTCAACGCCACCACGAGATCCGCTACGTGGAAGGGGTCGCCGTGCTCACCGACCGGGCCTCCGCGCGGCACACGCACAGCCCCCGCGCGATGCGGACGATGCTCGCCGAGGTCACGCCCGACCTGGTGGTGGCCGACCACGGGATGGCCGGCGCGGCGATCGAGGCCGGCGTCGACACGGTGAGCGTCGCCGACGTGAACGACCCCGCACTGATCGTGGCGAAGGCCCAAGGCCGAACCGAGGTCGTGGTCGTCATGGACGACAACGTCCGCCCGGCCGACTACTGGCCGTGCTTCCAGGCGATCTGCGAACGACTCCCGTTCGACCACAACGCCTGATCGACTCGTCATCACGCTCGCGTGCGCGACGAGTCGTCATCCGGCGTCGGACCGCCAGCAGATTTCGAAGCCGCGACTTCCTTCCGAACTCGGCTCGACGGGTTCGGGTGATGCAGGTGCCCCCGTCACCCTGACGGGGGCACCTGCTCGAGTGGCCTGCTCGGCGGGCGGAGGTCAGCCCGCCAGCCGCGGTCCGCGACGCCGCATCGTGGCGGACCACGCGCCTGCGGCCGCGACGACCGTCACCCCGACGAGCAACCAGATCCACAGCTCGGACGTCCCACCGGTCGCCGCCTCTCCGTTCGCAATGACCACCGGGCGGACCGGTGCCTGCTTCGCGGGCGGGACGGGCTGGATGCGGTCGCCGAACCCCGGCCTCGGCGGCTGGATGTGGTCGCCGAACCCCGGCCGGACGGTGATGACCGAGCCGGCCGGCGGGACGCGGTCGGGCCCCCCGTCCGCCAGCGCGGCCGAGGCCGCTCCCACGACGATCATGAGCGCGAGCGTCGTCGTCGCCACCGCTCGCAGCGACTGTCGGATCCCGTTCATGGTCTCCTCCCTTCCTCCGCGACCCGGGGCCGATCCCCCGGATCTCGATCTCGCTGCACGCGACTGTGCCGGGAGGGGCTTGCAGCGCCGTCCCCGGGGGCTTGCAAGCGGCTTGCAAGACGCGCCGTGCACGCTGCGCCGTGCGGATGGCCCTTCCAGGCACGAAACGCGGGGAGTACGGTCCGGACATGGAGTTCCGGGTGCTCGGTTCGCTCGAGGTCACTCGGGAGGGCCGGCCCGTGGGGCTGGGCGGACCGAAGCAGCGCCTCGTCCTCGCCCACCTGCTGATCCGGGCGAACCGGCTGGTGCCCGCCGACACGCTGATCGAGGAGATCTGGGGGGAGGAGCCACCCGGGGCCGCCCGCAGCGCCCTCCAGGCTTACATCTCGCGGCTCCGCAAGGCGCTGGGGGACGGACGCATCGAGGGACGGCCGCCCGGATACGTCCTGCACGCGGAATCCGACGAGGTCGACGTCACGCGATTCGAGTCCCTCGTCCAACGGGCTGCCGACCATGACGGGGGCGACCCCAGGCGGGCGGCCGACCTGCTCGAGCAGGCCCTGGGCCTCTGGAGGGGACCGCCGCTGGCCGACCTGGCCGACGAGCCTTCGCTGGCACCCGAAGTGGCTCGGTTGGGGGAGCTGCTCCTCGCCGCCCGTGAGGACCGAATCGACGCGGCACTGGAGCTGGGCCGGCCGGTGGACGTCGCCGAGCTGGAGCGGCTCACGGTGGAGCATCCGCTGCGGGAACGGCTGTGGGGCCAGCTGATGCTTGCGTTGTATCGGACGGGCCGGCAGGCCGAGGCCCTCGACGCGTACCGCCGGGCCCGGGAGGTGCTGACGGGGGAGCTCGGCATCGACCCGTCCCCGGATCTCCAGCGGCTCCACGAGCGCGTCCTGCGCCAGGACCCCCTGCTCGAGCTCCAGGGCGAGCCGCTACGAGGCTACCGGCTCCTGGAGCGTATCGGGGAGGGGCCCTCGAGCACGGTGCATCGTGCCTTCCAGCCGCAAATGGGGCGGGAGGTGGCGGTGAAGGCCATCGGGCGCGGGATGGCCGACGACCCCGGGTTCGTCCGGCGGTTCGAGGCGGAGGCGCAGCTCGTTGCCCGCCTGGAACACCCTCGCATCGTCCCGATCTACGACTACTGGCGGGAGCCCGGAGCTGCGTACATCGTCATGCGATACCTCCGCGGGGGGAACCTCCGGGACCGGCTGGCGGCGGGTCCGGTGAACGACGCCACAGCGATGCAAATCGTGGACGAGGTGGCGGAGGCGCTCCACGCCGCGCATCGGAGCGGCGTGATCCACCGGGACGTGAAGCCCGAGAACATCCTGTTCGACGACGACGGGAACGCCTACCTGGCCGACTTCGGGATTGCCAGGGACGCCGCGGCGGAGGGGGGCGAAACCCGGCCGGGAGCCATGCTCGGCACGCCCGCGTACATCTCGCCCGAGCAGGTGCGCGGCGAACCCGTGACGCCGGCGACCGACGTCTACAGCCTCGGGCTCGTCGTGTTCGAGGCCATGACCGGCCGGCAGCCCTACCCCGCCGAGGCCGAGGCGGCGCAGCTGTGGAAGCAGCTCGACGAGCCCGTGGGGTCGGTGCTGAACGCCCGCCCGGACCTGCCCCCGGAAGTGGACGATGTGATCGCGCGCGCGACGGCGAAGGCCCCGGGCGACCGCTACCCCGACCCGCAGGCGATCGCCACCGCACTCCGCGAGGCGCTCCGCCGGGGCCCCCGACGAGCTCCGTCAGGCGTCGAGGTCAGGAATCCGTTCAAGGGGCTGCGCCCGTTCCTCGAATCCGACGCCGCCGACTTCTTCGGCCGCGAGGCCGTCACCGAACAGCTCGTTCGGGCGCTGTCCGAGCGCGGGCCCCGGTTCCTCGCGGTGGTGGGGCCTTCCGGGAGCGGGAAGTCCTCGCTCGTCCGCGCCGGTCTCGTGCCGGCGGTGCGGAACGGCGCGCTCCCGGGCTCCGAGCGGTGGTTCGTCGTGGAGATGCTCCCCGGAGCGCACCCCTTCGAAGAGCTGGAGGGGGCGCTCCTCCGAGTCGCGGTGAACCCCCCCGCCAGCCTCATGGAGCAGCTCGAACGGGACGAGTTCGGGCTCCTCCGTGCCGTCAAGCGGGTTCTGCCCCACGACGACAGCGAGTTGTTGATCGTGATCGACCAGTTCGAGGAGCTGTTCACCCTCGTCACGGACGAGGTGGGCAGGAGCGCGTTCCTGGCGAGCCTCGCCGCGGCCGTCTCGGACCCCCGGGGTCGCGTGCGCGTCGTGGTGACGCTCCGGGCGGACTTCTACGACCGACCCCTCCAGTACCGAAGCTTCGCCCAGCTCCTGTCGACGAGGACGCTCGTCGTCGCTCCGCCGAGCATCGAGGAGCTCGAGCGAGCGGTGACCGGACCGGCGGAGGCGGTTGGTGTGACCGCGGAGCCGAGTGTGGTGGCCAAGATCCTCGGCGACGTCGCCGACCAGCCGGGGGCGCTGCCGCTCTTGCAGTACGCCCTCACGGAGCTGTTCGCGGAGCGCCGGGAGTCCGTGCTCACGCTGGAGGCGTACCAGCGGATCGGCGGCGTCACGGGCGCCATCGCTCGGCGGGCCGACGCGCTGTACGACGGGCAGGGACGTGACGGCCGCGCGGCGGTTCGGCAGCTCTTCCTGCGGCTGATCGCGCTCGGCGAGGAGGGAGCCGAGGACACCCGGCGGCGGGTGCTGCTGGAGGAGCTCGCCTCCCTCGAGGCGGACCGCGACGCCATGACGGGAGTGATCGGCGCCTACGGCGAGCATCGGCTGCTGTCGTTCGATCGCGACCCGGTGACCCGTGGTCCGACCGTCGAGGTCGCCCACGAGGCCCTGCTCCGGGAGTGGGGTCGCCTCCGGGGATGGGTCGAAGGGGCCCGCGAGGACCTCCGCATGCACCGGCGGCTGGACTCGGCCGCTGCGGAGTGGACGAAGTCGGGCGAGGACTCCAGCTTCCTGCTGCGCGGCAGTCGACTCGGGCAGTTCGAGGCCTGGGCCGCAGCGACAGACGTCGCCCTTTCCGACCGCGAACGCAGGTACCTGGAGTCCGGCCTGGCTCAGCGTGAGATGGAGCGAGCCGATGATGCGGTTCGCACGACGCGGGAGGCGACCCTGGAGCGCCGTTCGGTGCTCCGCCTCCGAGCCTTGATCGCGATCCTCACGATCGCGGCCCTCATCGCGAGCGTCCTGTCCATCATCGCGGTCGGGCAGCGGAGCAAGGCGCAGCGGGTGGCACGGGTGGCCACCGCCCGCGAGCTCGCTTCTGCCGCCGAGGCGAACCTGGACGTGGACCCGGAGCGGAGCATCCTGCTCGCGCTGCAGGCCGTCACGACCACCCGGCAGGACGGGACCGTGGTCCCCGAGGCCGTGGAGGCCCTCCACGCGGCGATCGCCGCCGACCGCCAGATCCTGACGCTTCGTGACCCCTCGACCGCGAACGTCGCGTGGAGTCCCGACGGCCGTCTCATCGCCACCGGCGGCTCGGTGGGCGGGAACGACGAGGACGACGTGCTCCTGTGGGACGCCCGTACCGGAGGCAAGCTCCTGACCCTGAAGGGCCACACGGGCGACATCGGCTACGTGGCGTTCAGCCCGGACTCGTCGCGCCTGGTCACGACGGGGGACGACGACCGCGCGATCGTCTGGGACACGAGGACCGGAGCCCGGGTGCTCACCATCCCCGACATCCAGAACGGGGCGGGGACGTTCAGCCCCGACGGCGGGCGGATCGTCCTCGGTTCGAGCGACGGCTCGGTCGAGGTGGTGGACGCGGCCACCGGCCGTCCGTCGCTCGAGGTCAACGCGGGCGCCCGCCTGTGCCAG
>DATLUW010000650.1:0-2331 GCA_035577825.1 Actinomycetota bacterium
ATGCCGAAATCCCCGTGGACGAGCCGCCAGAGATAGAGGCCGTACTGGGCCGGGAGCGGCTTGTCGAGTCCGTAGCGCTCGTGGAACGCCTTTACGGCCTGGGGATCGGCCGCCGCCTGGACGCCGAGGTTCGCGGCGGCGGGATCGCCCGGGACGAGGTTCGTGAGGACGAACGCGACTGCGGTGATCCCCAGCATGAGGAGCACCATCGCGGCGAGCCTCCGCACGAAGAACACGAAGAACGGCCAGCGGTAGAAGAAGGAGACCTGCTGAGCCTCCTGGGCTGCCGCCGGCTGTTGCGTGGGCGCGGTGCCCTCGGGATGGGCGTAACTCGTGCTCACGGCCAGAGTCTGCACCGGCCACGGGGAGGGTGGTAGCCCACCCTCCCCGTGGTCACGGTGCGGGATTGCACCGAGGCTACGCCTTGGCCGGCTTTACCAACCGGAAGTCGATGATCCAGGCCGGGTTGTACGCGATCCCGGTCACGTCGTTCGTGTACACGACGTTCTGGGACGGATTGACGAGCGGAATCCACGGCCCGCGCTGCTGTTGGAGCTTCTGGACGTTCTGCCAGGCTGCGTTCCGCTTGTCGCCGGTGAGCAGCTGCGCCTTTGCCGCGGCCGCCGTCATCACGTTGTCAGCACCTGCCTTCCAGCCGATGATGTTGCCCAGGAAGCCGCCCGGCAGGAAGCGCAGGGTCTCCTGCGGGTCCTGGACGGTCGGCAGGTTCGGGACGATCCCGAAGGCGATCTTCCCGCCCAGGTACCGGCTGAGAACCGTCGTCACCGGCTCTCCGGCGAGATCGACGTCGAAGCCGGCCTCCTGAAGGTTCGCCTGGATCTTCTGGGCAACCGACGTGAACGAGAGGCCGTTGATCGCCCGGTCGCTCGGGAACTCGATGCTGATCTTCGGCTTGCTGACGCCCGACTGGCTGATCAGCCGCCTCGCCGCGGCCAGGTCGCGCTTCGGCAGATCCTTCGCCGGGAGTGCACCGGGGAAGAACGCCGGGATCACGCCGCCGGGGCGACGGGCGCCTGCACCGGCGAGGGCGATGACGCCGGCGTAGTCGATCGACGCCCGCGCCGCCTGCTGCAGCTGCTTGTTCGCGCTGATCGGCGAGATCGCCGGGTCGTTGTTGAAGAAGAACAGGAACGTCTGGGGCGACGCGGCCGTGTTGAACTTCAGCTTCGAGTTGCCCCGGATACCGCTGACGTCCTGGGCGCCGAGATCGAGGGCGACCTCCTCGGTTCCCCGCTGAACGTTCAGGGCCTGTGTCTGGGTGGGAACATTCCGGATGACGATCTTGTCGTACGCAGGCCGCTTGCCCCAGTACTTCAGGTTGCGCCCGAGGATGATCTGGCTGTTCACGTCGTACTGGACGAGCGTGAACGGACCGCTGCCGGAGCCCTGCGAGGCCGGCGAGGTGAGCCACGGTCCAGCTGTGTCCTTGCCCGGCTCGGTCGTCGCGCCGTGCGCCTTCGCGACGTCGGAGTTGAGCACCGACAGCAGCGGGCTGGTGACGATTGCCGGGATCGCGCCGTTCGGTGTCTCCGAGCGGAGGACGACCTTGTTCCGGACCGGCGAAGAGACGGTGATTCCGGTCAGCAGGCTGGCCGCGTCACCCTTGAGCGCCTGGCCGCGCTGGAACGAGAACACGACATCCGCCGCCGTGAGCGCCGTGCCGTCGGCGAACTTCGTTCCCGGACGCATCGTGAACGTAAAGGTCTTGAGGTCCTTCGAGGCGGTGTAACCGGTCGCGAGCAGGGGCTTGGGATCCAGGCTGCTCCCCACATACGTCAGCAGCGTGTCCCAGCGCGAGTGGCTGACCAGCCGCGCCAGCGTCTGTCCGAACGTCGGATCGAGCGACGCGATGCCGAAGCTCGTGTCTACGACAAGGGTGTGACTAGCGTCGTTCCTTGCGTTCGCAGTGGCCCCGAATCCGGCCACCACCGCAACGCAGGCGAGCAGGACGACGCGCAGTACTCGACGATGAAGCATGGAAGTCCCACCTCCTGATTCAGGCCACCGCGTTTGACAATCACGTGGCGGCAGATATATCACTCATCCCAATGAGTTACAAGCCGGTGAACAAACGGGGGTGAACAGGCCGCTCACACCACGGCAGCGCGAGATCCTCGAGCTGTCAGGACGGCTCGCCGACCTGTTTGCAGAACGTGCAACGGAGCACGACCGCGAGAACACGTTCCCACTCGCCAACTACGACGACCTGCGCGAGAGCGGATACCTGGTGCTGACCGTGCCCGAGGAGCTCGGTGGTCGGGGCGCCACCCTCGGCGAGCTCGTGCTCGCCCAGGAGCGCCTCGCGATGGG
>DATLUW010000651.1:0-15227 GCA_035577825.1 Actinomycetota bacterium
CTCGAACCCCGCCTTCACCAGGCTCGTGACGCCGCCGCACAGGACGGCCTGCTCGCCGAACAGGTCGGTCTCGGTCTCCTCGGCGAACGTCGTCTCGATCACGCCGGCCCGCCCGCTGCCGATCCCGGCGGCGTAGGCCAGCACGCGATCCCGGGCCGTCCCGGTCTCGTCGCGGTGCACGGCGAACAGCGACGGCGTCCCGATGCCCTCGGCGTAGGTCCGGCGGACGAGGTGTCCGGGCGCCTTCGGCGCGACCATCCCGACGTCCACGCCCTCCGGCGCGTCGATCCGCCCGAAGTGCACGTTGAACCCGTGGGCGAACATCAGCAGATTCCCGGGCTGGAGCCCGTCGCGGACGTCGGCCTCGTACGATGCCGGCTGCGCCGTGTCGGGCAGCAGGATCATCACCACGTCGGCCTCGGCGGCGGCCTCGGCCGGCGGCATCACCGTGAGCCCGTCCTCCTCCGCCTTGGCCCACGACTTCGAGTCCGCGCGCAGGCCGACGCGCACGTCGTGACCCGAGTCGCGGAGGTTCAGCGCGTGGGCGTGGCCCTGGCTGCCGTACCCCAGGACGGCGATCTTCTGCCCGGCCAGCGCCCCGGCCGGGATGTCCGCGTCGTACAGCACCGTGCTCATGTCGTGTCTCCTCTACGCCGTCACCGGCTGCTTCGCGCCGCCGTTCACCCGGCGCAGCCGCCGTTCCGAGATCCCGCTCGAACCCCGCCCCAGCGCGACCCGGCCGGTTCGCGCCAGCTCGACGACCCCATGGGGTTCGAGCAGCGCGAGCATCGCCTCGATCTTGTCGGGCGCCCCGGTCGCCTCGATCGTGAGCGTCGAATCGCTCACGTCGACCACACGGGCCCGGAAGATGTCCGCCACTTCGGTGACCGCGGCGCGCTCGCCGGGCATCGCCCGGACCTTCACCAGCGCGAGCTCGCGCTCGACCGCCGCGGTCGGCTCCAGCTCGAGCACCTTCAGCACGTGGACGAGCTTGTGCAGCTGCTTCTCGACCTGTTCGAGCGGCTTGCGCTGCACGTCCACCACGATCGTCATGCGCGAGCGGCCGGCCTGCTCGGTCGTCCCCACCGCGAGCGATTGGATGTTGAACCCGCGCCGGGCGAACAGGTTCGCCACGCGGGCGAGGACGCCCGGCCGGTCCTCGACCAGGACGGAGATCGTGTGCCGGCTCATGTGGTCGCCTCCTGATCGGGGGCCCAGGGGGCGAGCGGCCCCGCGAGTGAAGCGAGCGGATCCGGCCGCTCGAGTCCCCCTGGCCGAAGCGAGCCGACGAAGTCGGTTCGCCGAGGATGCAGAGGAGAGAGGGCGGAGGCCCCGATGCGCATGTCCGCACACCTGGAGGGGGGTTGTCTCCGTTCGCTCATGCGATCGGAGCCTCCGCCGGATCGAGGGCCGGCTGCGCGAACTCCGGCCCGAGGATGATGTCGTCGTTGGAACCGCCGGCCGGCACCATCGGGAACACCATCTCCCGCTGGTCGCACCGGAAGTCGATCACCACGCTGCGGTCGCCGACCGACAGCGCCTTGTCGAGCACCGCGTCGACGTCGGCCGGCGACTCGGCCCGCAGGCCGATCGCGCCGTACGCCTCCGCCAGGCGAACGTAGTCGGGGACGTCCTGCGTGAGGTGCACCCCCGAGTAGCGCTCGTCGTAGAACAGCTCCTGCCACTGGCGAACCATGCCGAGGTGCCCGTTGTTCAGGATGGCCACGACGATCGGAATGTTCTCGACGGTGGCGGTGGCGAGCTCCTGCGAGGTCATCTGGAAGCACCCGTCGCCGTCGATCGCGACGACGCGCTCGTCCGGCCGTCCGACCTTGGCGCCGAGCGCCGCCGGCACCGCGAACCCCATCGTCCCGAGGCCGCCGGAGTTGATCCACTGCCGGGGCCGGCTGAACCGGTAGAACTGCGAGCCCCACATCTGGTGCTGCCCGACACCCGACACGATCGTCGCGTCGCCGCCGGTGGCCGCGTGGATCCGCTCGACCACGTACTGCGGCTTGATCGTCCCGTCGTCGTCCTGCTGGTAGCGGTAGGGGAACTCCTGCTTCCACTCCTCCAGCTGCGCCAGCCACGGGCTCCGGTCGGGCGCGCCCCCGGCGGCCACGGCCGCCTGAAGCTCCGACGCCATCGCCTGGGTGACCTGCGCCGCGTCGCCCACGATCGGGACGTCGGCCGCGCGGTTCTTGCCGATCTCGGCCGGGTCGATGTCGACGTGGATCACCTTCGCGCCCGTCGCGAACGTCGCGAGGTTCCCGGTGACCCGATCGTCGAACCGCGCCCCGATCGCGATCAGCAGGTCGGAACGCTGCATCGCCGTAACCGCCGTGTAGTTCCCGTGCATGCCGGGCATGCCCAGCGCGAGCTCGTGCTCGTCGGGGAACGCGCCGCGCGCCATGAGCGTCGTGACGACGGGCAGACGGCCAGCCTCGGCCAGGTCCCGAACGTGCTGCGAGGCGTTCGCCCGGACGACTCCGCCGCCCACGTACAGGACGGGCCGCTCGGCGGCCATGATCAGCTGGACCGCCTCGCGCACCTGCTTGCGGTTCCCCTTGGTGGTCGGCCGGTAGCCGGGCAGGTCGACGTGGTCGGGGTACTCGAACGGCGCCGTGTTGATCAGCACGTCCTTCGGGACGTCGACCAGCACCGGACCGGGGCGCCCGGTCGACGCGATGTGGAACGCCTCTGCGATGGCCTCCGGGATGTCTTCGGTGCGCGTGACCAGCCGGTTGTGCTTGGTCACCGACATCGTGACGCCCGTGATGTCGGCCTCCTGGAACGCGTCGTTGCCGATCACTCCGGTCGGGACCTGTCCGATGATCGCGACCACCGGGATCAAGTCCATCAGCGCGTCGGCCAGCGCGGTGACCAGGTTGCACCCGCCGGGTCCGCTCGTCGCGAAGCACACGCCGGGCCGGCCGGTGGCGTGCGCATAGCCCTCCGCCGCGTGCCCGGCGCCCTGCTCGTGCCGCATCAGCACATGCCGTACGGACGACTCGATGAGCGGGTCGTACGCCGGCAGGATGGCGCCTCCGGGGATGCCGAAGACGACCTCCGTGCCCGCGAGCTCGAGCGAACGGATCAGCGCCTGGGCGCCGGTGGGCCGCGACGGGAAGGTCATCAGGCGGTCGCCTCCGGTGCGTGCTCGGCGGCGTGGCCGTTCGACGTGGGACGGGTCTCGGCGGGGAACGCCGCGGTCGGCATGCGCTTGGGGGCATGACCGGTGGTCGACGCACCGACGGTGGCCGGACGGCGCTCGTCGACTTCGGCGGCGGTGCGCGTGACCTCGTAGCCCATGCGATGGCCCAGGGCCATACACGAGCGTTCGAACTCCCACGGCGTCCAGTCGCGCCGACGGATCTGGAACTCCTCGTCCTGGCCGAACCCGGTGGACAGGTACGTGGTCTCGGCCGCGAAGTACTCGGCCAGCCGACGGCGCTGGGCCGGGTCGGCGACGTGCAGCGTCACCTGGCCGGGGCCCTCCCACTGCGCGGCGCCGACGTCGGCGCCGTCCTTCGTGAACTCGAATCGCATGTCGTTCCCTCCTTCTCGCTTGCCTTGCTGTGCCTGGACTCCTGCTGCTCCCTGGTGCCGGTTCGAGGGTCCTGCGGTGGAGGGGGCTTTTCGCGTCCCGGGACTCCCGGAAAACGAAAGACCCCTCGCGTCTGCGAAGGGCCTCTGGCGCGGCAACAGGGCGTGGCTGCCCTGCCCCGCGCCTAGGTAATAAGTACGAGGGCGAGAACCGTGGCGAAGCTCGAGCGGTCTCCCTGCTTCCTCATGTTGCCAGCGAGGATACGCACGCGCTCTTGCCTGTCAACCCCGTCACGCGGGCTGTGGTGAGCCCGTTCGATCGGAAACCGTTGCGCTGCAGGGGTTTCCGATGTTCCATGAAAATTCGCTGAACTGCGTTCACGAACCGTTCGGCGTGCACACGGCGCCGCGAGCGGCCGTGGAGACCAGCCGGGCGTATTTCGCGAGCGCGCCGGTGGTGTAGCGGGGCTCCGGGGCCTTCCAGCCGTCGCGGCGGCGTTCGAGCTCGTCGTCGGGCACGTCGAGGTCCAGGCGGCGCGAGTCCACGTCGAGCACGATCGGGTCGCCGTCGGCGACCAGCCCGATCGGCCCGCCCACCGCTGCCTCCGGGGCGACGTGGCCCACGGCGAAGCCGTGCGAGGCGCCGCTGAACCGTCCGTCCGTCACCAGCGCGACGTCCCGCCCGAGGCCGGCGCCGACGATCGCCCCGGTCACAGCCAGCATCTCGCGCATGCCTGGGCCGCCCTTCGGCCCCTCGTAGCGGATCACGACCACGTCGCCCGCGTCGATCCGACCATGCGTGACCGCGTCGAACGCGGCCTCCTCCGAATCGAACACCCGCGCGGCGCCGCGGAACGTCCTGCCCTCCATCCCGACGACCTTCACCACAGCGCCGTCGGGAGCCAGCGAACCGGTCAGGACCGCGAGGCCGCCGTGGGCGTGGATCGGCTCGGCGAGCGGGCGGACCACGTCGCCGTCCGGTGCCGCGGGGGAGAGCTCGGCCAGGTTCTCGGCCACGGTGCGGCCGGTCACCGTCATCGCGTCGCCGTGCAGGAGCCCGGCGTCGAGCAGCTCCCGCATGAGCACCGGGACGCCGCCGACCCGGTCGAGGTCGCTCATCACGAACCGCCCCGCCGGGCGGACGTCGCCGATGTGCGGCGTCCGCCTGCTGATCCGGTCGAAGTCCGCCAGCTCGAGCTCCACGCCGGCCTCGGCCGCGATCGCCAGCAGGTGCAGGACGGCGTTCGTCGAACCCCCGCACGCCATGACCACGGCGATCGCGTTCTCGAACGCCTCCCGGGTCAGCACGTCCCGCGGCCGGAGCCCGGCGCGGAGGCACGCGACGACGGCCGCGCCGGACGCCCGGGCGAACTCGTCGCGCCGCACGTCCACGGCGGGTGGCGACGCGGATCCCGGCAGCGACATCCCGATCGCCTCGGCCGCGGCGGCCATGGTGTTCGCCGTGTACATGCCGGCGCACGAGCCCGGGCCGGGGCAGGCGAGAGATTCGAGCTCGTGCAGCTCCTCGTCGGTCATGCGGCCGGCGGCGTGCGCGCCGACGCCCTCGAACACGTCCTGGATCGTCACGTCCCTGTCGCGCCAGTGGCCGGGCAGGATCGTCCCCCCGTACAGGAACACCGAAGGCAGGTTGAGCCGGGCGGCGGCCATGAGCATCCCGGGGAGGCTCTTGTCACAGCCGGCGATCGTGACCATGCCGTCCATGCGTTCGGCGTGCATGACGAGCTCGACCGAGTCGGCGATCACCTCGCGCGAGACGAGCGAGGCGCGCATGCCCTCGTGGCCCATCGCGATGCCGTCGGACACGGCGATCGTGGTGAACTCGATCGGCATGGCCCCGGCGTCGCGCGCGCCCAGCTTCGCCTGCGCCGCAAGCCTGTTGAGGTGCACGTTGCAGGGGGTGACCTCGTTCCAGGACGACGCGACGCCGACCTGGGGCTTGGCGAAGTCCTCGTCGCCGAACCCGACGGCGCGGAGCATCGCGCGGGCCGGCGCGCGCTCGGGGCCCTCCGTGACGTCGCGGCTGCGCGGGCGCGTGGGGTCGCTCTCGGTCATGGCTCGCTCGCTTCCGTCCGTGAGCCGCGGAGTGTACGCCCGCGGCATCGCCCTGCGGTTCGTTACACAGAGTTCACACCGAGGAAACCCGTTCGCAAACGCATGGGGAATACCTTCGAGTCGAGACCAGCCGGGTGCGGGTCCGACGGGAAGGAGCGACATGGCTTTGTGGGACGTGCTCGTCACCACCCATGACGAGTCGGGGAACCGGGTGAGCGAGGTGCTCGGCTCGTTCGGCCCCGACGAGCTCGGCGACGCGGTCGTGGAGGCCTGCCGCCGGGCCGACGAGATCGGCGGGGGGATCCAGGTTGTGCGGCACACGTCGCTGACCGCCGGCTCCCTGGCTGCGCGCGTGGCCTGAGTCCCGTGACTCGGCGTGCCCGCGCCCGCAGGCTCGAACGCCCGCCACCATCGATCAGGCGACGGTTTCGCGTTGGTTGCGATGGAACGAGATGGAATCTCCGTGCGCGGTTCGGACATTCGCGGAGGACTTGGTTTGACATTCCGGCGGCCCCACCTATACTCCGCCCCCAACATGCGCGGCGAGAGGAACGACTCGAAGAACAGCAGCAAGGCCGTACGAGCCGCGTAGGCGCGGGCGGGGCCGTTCCCCGTTCCGCGCACCAGGGACCTCTCGGGAATCCGGGGGGTCTCGTCATATCGGGCGCCGGGTGAGGCGAGAGGAGGCGACGTGCATCCGAGCGATCGCGAGCGCGACGCCTGCGGCACCGGCTTCGTTGCCGACGCGGCGGGCGGGGCGAGCCGCGACGTCGTGGAGCGCGGCCTCGAGGCGCTCTGCCGTGTGCGTCACCGCGGGGCCACCGACGCCGACGCGAAGACCGGCGATGGCGCGGGGGTCCTCCTGCAGATCCCGCGGATGCTGCTCGCCGCCGAGCTCGCGCGGCTGCGCGTGCCGCACCTCGACCCCGACCGGCTCGGCGTCGCGATGCTGTTCCATCGTGACGCGCTCGCCGACCGCGATCTCCGGCAGGCGGCCGACCGCGCCTTCCGCTCGGAGGGCATGGAGGTCGTCGCGTGGCGCGAGGTGCCGGTCGACGCCTCGGCGCTCGGCCTCCGTGCGTCCGACACGCGGCCGCGGATCGCCCAGGCGCTGTTCGTCGGGCCGCGGGACCGATCGGTCGAACGCGCCGAACGGGCCTGCCACCGCGCGCGCCGGCGGCTGGAGTCGAGCGCGCGGGAGCTGGCGCCGGGGTCGCTGTACGTCGCGTCGTGTTCCTTCCTCACGGTCACGTACAAGGCCCTCGTCGCGGCCGACGAGCTCGCACACTTCTATCCGGATCTGAGCGACCCGCGCACGGCGTCGTCGTTCGCGCTGTTCCACCAGCGGTACTCGACGAACACCACGCCGACCTGGGAGCGCGCGCAGCCGTTCCGGATGCTGTGCCACAACGGCGAGATCAACACCATCAGCGGGAACGTCCACCGGATGCGCGGTCGCGAGGGCCGGTTGGGGACGGCGTCGATCCTGGACGAGGAGCTGCTCAAGCCGGCGATCGACGAGGGCGGCAGCGACTCGGCGATGCTCGACAACGCCGTCGAGCTCCTGACGCGGGAGGGCGCCGACCCCGACGACCCCCGCGACATCCGGCAGGTCATGGCCATGCTCGTGCCGGCGGCGTGGGAGGGACTGCCCGACCTCGACGAGGACGTGCGCGGGTTCTACCGGTGGCACGCCGCCATCATGGAACCCTGGGACGGGCCGGCTGCGCTGGTGTTCACCGACGGGGTTCGCGTGGGGGCGTGTCTCGACCGGAACGGCCTGCGGCCGATGCGCTGGTACGCGACCGAGGACGGCCTGGTCGCGTGCTCGTCCGAAGCCGGGTCCGTGCCACTCGGCGGCCGTGGACGGGTTCGCCGGGGGAAGCTCGGTCCCGGGCAGATGCTCGTGGTCGACCCGGCGGCCGACGGGCTGCAGCTGGATCCGGTCCGGCGGATGGCGTCGCGCCGGGCGTACGGGGATTGGGCGGACAAGGAGCTCTCGGCGCAGTCGGCGGGCGATCCGCTGGCGGCCCCGCTCGATGAGCTCGGGCGCCTGCAGTCGCTCCACGGTTACACCCGCGAGGAATTGTCCCTGGTGCTGCGGCCGGCGGCCGGGGACGGCAAGGAGCCCACGTACTCGATGGGCGACGACACGGCCATCGCGCCGTTCTCCTCCTGGAAGCGGCCGCTCTACAACCACTGCAAGCAGCGGTTCGCGCAGGTGACGAACCCGCCGATCGACCACCTCCGCGAACGCCACGTGTTCTCGATCCGAACGGTGCTCGGGCCGCGCGACCCGGTGCTGTGGGAGCGGCCGGAGGCGGCATCGATGTTCGAGTACCCGACGTTCCTGCTGTTCCGGCCGCCGGGCGGGTTCCATCTCGACGCGACGTGGCCCGTTTCGGAAGGCGTTGCTGGGCTGCGTGCCGCGGTCGAACGCCTGGCGGCGGCGGCCGTTCGGGCGGCGACGCTCGGGAGCGGGATCCAGATCGTCTCGGACGAGGAGGCGTCCCCCCTGCGCGCGCCGGTGCCGGCGCTGCTGGCCGTCGGGGCGGTGAACACCGCGCTCGTTCGGGCCGGGCACCGCACGCGGACGTCGATCGTCGTGCAGACCGACGACGCGCGGGAGTCGCACCACGTCGCCTGCCTGCTGGCGTTCGGCGCGGAGGCGGTGTTCCCGCGGCTGGCGCTCGCGACCGTTGCGGCGCAGGCGAAGTCCACGCCCGAGGAGGCCCTGCTGCAGTGGCGAACGTCCGTCGAGGAGGGTGTCCTGAAGGTCATGGCGAAGCTCGGCATCTCGTGCGTCGACTCCTACCGGGGGGCGCAGACGTTCGACGCCGTGGGGCTCGCGCACGACGTGATGCGGACGTGCTTCCCCGGCTCCGAGTCGCCGCTGGGGGGGATGACGTTCGAGGACATCGCGGCGGACGTGCTGGAGCGGCACGCTGCAGCGTTCCCGGATGCTCAGACGCTGGCGAGCCCCGGGTTCGTGAAGTTCCACAAGGGCGGCGAGTACCACGAGACGAACCCCGACGTGGTCCGCTCGCTGCACCGGACGGTCGACCCCTCGCTGTCGTCGCTGAAGTCGACCGCCGCGGGGGACGGCGACGCCGCGGACCTCGACGCCGCGTCGGAGATCGACGAATCGCCGCCCGCGTCCGACGACGCGATGGTCGCCGCGGCGCACGCCCTGCAGCGGGCAGTCAGTGAGCCGGGCGACCCCGAGCGGTACGCGCGGTTCGCCGCGCTGGTCGACTCCCGCCTGCCGGCCGAGCCCCGCGACCTGCTGGAGTTCGTTCCGGCCGGTGACGCCGTTTCCCTCGACGAGGTCGAACCCGTCGCGGCGATCCTGCGGCGGTTCTCGACGGGAGCGATCTCGCACGGCGCGATCTCGGCGGAGGCGCACGAGACGCTGGCGCTCGCGTTGAACATGATCGGCGGCCGCTCGAACACCGGCGAGGGCGGCGAGGACCCGTCGCGGTACCGCACGGCGAAGAACTCGAAGATCAAGCAGGTCGCGTCCGGCCGGTTCGGCGTCACGCCGGAGTACTGCTCGTTCGCCGAGGAGCTGCAGATCAAGATGGCCCAGGGCTCCAAGCCCGGCGAGGGCGGACAGCTCCCCGGCCACAAGGTCACCGACGAGATCGCGCGGCTGCGGCACACCCAGCCCGGCGTCGCGCTGATCTCGCCGGCCCCGCATCACGACATCTACTCGATCGAGGACCTCTCGCAGCTCATCTACGACCTCAAGCAGGTGAACCCGGCCGCGGACGTCAGCGTGAAGCTCGTGGCGGAGGTCGGCGTCGGCACGATCGCCGCCGGCGTCGCGAAGGGCCTGGCCGAGGTCGTGCACATCAGCGGCTCGGACGGCGGGACCGGCGCGTCGCCGCTCTCGTCCATCAAGAACGCCGGCCTGCCGTGGGAGATCGGGCTGGCCGACACGCAGCAGGCGCTCGTCGAGAGCGGCCTGCGCGGGCGGGTTCGCGTTCGCGTCGACGGGGGGTTCAAGACGGGGCGCGACGTGGTGGCGGCGGCGCTGCTCGGGGCGGACGAGTTCTCGTTCGGGACGGCGGCGCTGCTCGCCGAGGGCTGCATCATGGTGCGCTCCTGCCACCTGGACACGTGCCCGGTGGGGATCGCGACGCAGAAGCCCGAGCTCCGCACGAAGTTCGCGGGCACCCCGGAGATGGTGGCCGCGTACCTCACGGCGGTGGCCGAGGACGTCCGGGTGCGGCTGGCGTCCCTCGGCCTCCGCTCGATCGACGAGGCGGTCGGTCGGACCGACCTGTTGCGCCAGCGCACCGTCGGCACCCGCGCCGGCACGGTCGACCTCGGCGTGCTGTTGGCGCCTCCGGGCGACGAGCGTTCGTTCACCGGAACCCTTGCGCTGCAACGGATCCACAGCGCGCTCGGCGACCGGGTGCATGAGGAAGTGTGGCCGGCGCTTCGCGACGGGTGGTCGGTGCGGCTGGCGTTCGACATCGGGAACGGCGACCGGACGGTCGGCGCCCGGCTCGGCGGGGCGATCGGGCACGAGTTCGGCGAGGGCGCGCCGCCTGGTTCGGCTTCGGTGGCCTTCCGCGGCCATGCCGGGCAGTCGTTCGGCGCGTTCCTCGGGGCGGGCGTCGAGTTCTTCCTCGTCGGCGAGGCGAACGACTACGTCGGCAAGGGCATGGGCGGCGGCCGCATCGTGATCACGCCGCCGTCGGACGACGCGGGCGACCCCTGGCTCGCGGGGAACACGGTGCTGTACGGCGCGACCGGCGGCGAGCTGTTCGTGAACGGGCGCGTGGGGGAGCGGTTCGCGATCCGCAACTCCGGCGCGCTCGCCGTGGCCGAGGGCGCCGGCGAGCACGCGTGCGAGTACATGACCGGCGGAACCGTCGTCATCCTCGGCCCGGTCGGCATGAACGTCGGCGCCGGCATGACGGGCGGCCGGGCGTTCATCTGGGACCCCGACTGGTCGCTCGACCGCCACCTCAACGACGAGCTGGTCGAGCACCGGTCACTCGAGGACGATGAAGTGAACGAGCTCCACGCGCTGCTCACCCGCCACGCCGCGCTGACCGGCAGCCCCCGCGCCCTCGCGATGCTCGACGACTGGGACCGCGCCCCCCGCGAGTTCCGCCTCGTCCTCCCACGCCCCGAGGTCGCAGCCATCACCAGAAAGAACGAGGGAACCCGAGCCGCGAAGGGCTCCTGATCCAGCCCGAATCACCGAGCGAGTCCGGCCTGCGGAGGGATCGTTCGGGCGAGGTCAACGATGCGAAGCGCGCGCGAATCGGTGTCGGCCACCGCCGCCGCGACCAGGCGGGACCGCCTCCTGATCGCGGCCCGGCGAGGGGAGGACATGGAGGGATCGCCCGATCAGCAGAGCGCCCTGATCCAGGCGGCGGCCGCGCTCGATCGGGCCGGAATCGCCTATGCCTTGATCGGGGGATCGCGGTCGGGATTCACTCGGAAGTTCCGCGAGCGACGCAGGACGTCGACCTCGCAGTTCCATCGGATGCTGCGCGGGGAGCAGTGATCAGCGCGTTGTCAGATGCGGGTTTCGGGCTCGTCGGCGAACACCAGCACAGCCTGAACTTCCGACATGCCAGCGGAGAGCCTGTCCAGGAGTCGATGGACCCGGTGTTCGACGAGATGATCGAACGCGCCGAGGAGATGGACGTCGCGGGCGTGACGATACGAATCGTCACGAAGACCGATCTCATCGCGATGAAGGAGCGCTCGGCCGCGGATCCCAGGAGGCGACGGAGCATAGCGCTGCGCGATCAGGCGGACATCGAGCTGCTCCGCGGCGACGTCCCCGACCCTGACGAAGGCTGGTAGCGAAGACTCGACCAAGGAACTGTTCGCGTCCGGCCGTTCAGGCCGGCGTCGAGATCCCCCCAGCGTCACGAGCCTGGCCGATGGAGGTGCTTCAAGGCCGCGGTCAGGTCCGTGCAGGGGAGTTCGGGGAACTCGCCCCGGAGCTCCGACGCATCGAAGCCCATCGGTCGCGTGTCCATCACGTACGCCGCCTCGGCCTTCCTGGCGAACGGCCGGTTGAACGCCCGAGCGGCCACCGCCGTCGTCCGCAACGCCGGGCGTGGGACGTGCACCGTGCGCGCGTCCGTCCCGAGCACGTCCTGCACCGTCTCCGCGAACCGGTTGAACGTCACGTCGTCGGGCCCGCCGATCGACAGGGTCCGCCCCTCGAGCGCCCCGTCGGACACCGCGCGGACCACGAGTGCGGCGGTGTCGTCGGCCGACACGAAGTTGATGGGGTTCTCCCCATGGCCGAACACCATGACCTTCCCCTTGGTCCGGACCATGTCGGCCATGAGAGTGCCCCAGGTCTCCATGAAGGCGGTGGGCCGGACGATCGTCCAGGACAGGGAGCTCGCCCGCAGCCGCTCCTCCGCTTCGTGCTTCGCCCGGAACAGGCTGATCGGGCTGTCCGGCCCCACTCCGACGACCGAGAGGAGGACGAACCGCTCCACGTTCGCGCGTTCGGCTGCGTCGATGAGCAGGGAGGTGCCCTTCGCGTCCACCGACTGCGGAGAGATCCCCGCCGAGCCCGGGAATCCGGTCGCGGCGGCCACCACGGCGGTCGCCCCCGTCGCTGCCCCGGCCACGTCGGCGGGGTCGCGGACATCGCCCCCGAACACCTCGACCCCGTCGGCGGCGAGCGCGGCGGCCCGCTCCGGGTTCCGGGTCAGGATCCGAACGGATTCCCCGCTCTCCCCGAGCCGCTGGACGATCCTCGTTCCCAGCGTTCCGGTGCCACCGACCACCAGGATCATGCGGGCCTCCCGCTCGTGAGGACCTCGCGAACCGCTTCGGTGGCGCCCATGGCGTCGTGGGCCACGGGTTCGAGGTAGAACCGGAGCCACCCGATGCCGGCGGCGGCCGCTTCCATGATCGTGACGCCGCGCAGGTCGTGGGGGGCGCCGTCGCGGCGCGTTCCGCGATGCGCCCACTCCGCCCAGATGACGTCGCCGTCGAGTGACCAGCTGGTGACCGATGCGGTGAGGTCCGGGACCGCGTCGAAGATCATCGACCAGTTCCTGCGGACCTGGTCGACGCCCGTGAAGTTGCGGTCGGGGTGGGCGGGCGTCTCGCTGATGAACTCGTCCGCGAAGCACCCGACGAGGGCATCGACGTCGTGGGCGTTCACCGCCCGGACGAGCCGGTCGAGCACGCGTGGCATGGGGGCCTGGTTCATGGCTTCTCCCGCTCTCGCCGGTCTGCTAGACTTCTGGCCGGTCGTTAGACTGGGAGTCTGACGGAATTGCGTGATCCTGTCAAACGGGCGTACCGGTCGCCGCTTCGCGAGGCACAGGCGAAGGCGACGCGGCTGCGGGTGGTGGACGCAGCTGCCCGCCTCTTCATCGAACACGGCTACGGCGCGACGTCCGTGGACGCGGTCGCCGAGGCGGCGGAAGTCGGGCGCGCCACGGTGTTCACCTCAGTCGGGGGCAAGGCCGCGCTCCTGCGGACCGCGTACGACGTCGCGATCGTGGGTGACGACGAGCCGGTGCCCCTCCCGGAACGATCCTGGGCCCAGCCCGTTCGCGAGGCCACCACGCAGTCCGAGTGCCTCGACCGGTACGCGGACGTGATCGTGCTGGTCGGCGGGCGGGTGGCGCCGATCTACGAGGCGTTTCGCGGGGCGGCCGCGTCGGACCCGGAGGTTCGGGCCCAGTGGGACGAGATCCGATCGGACCGCCGGGTCGGCGCCCGC
The DNA here is from genome assembly GCA_035577825.1 of Actinomycetota bacterium. GTDB lineage: Bacteria > Actinomycetota > UBA4738 > UBA4738 > JACQTL01 > DATBHM01. Next base: position 13,349 of record DATLUW010000651.1, read on the forward strand.
AACGTGGTCTCGATGCTGACCCGACTGGGTTCCCTCCGCTCCGGGCTCGACGCGGTGACCGCGGCCGACGTCGTCTGGATCTTCAACGACCCCGGCCTCTACCACCAGCTGGTGCTGCAACGGGGCTGGAAGCCGTCGAAGTTCCGCGCCTGGGCGTCGGACTCGATGCGATCGCAGCTCCTCGATCCCGAGTCGGCGGGGCTTCCCTGAGATGGGCCGGTCACCGGCCCCCGAGGGCTCGCGGCGCGCCGACGTCGGGCGGCTCGCCGACCTCGACGCCGGGACGGTCGAAGACGTCGGGAACGAGGCCGGGAAGGACGCCGGCGTCGATCCGGAGCTCCTCGGCGGGTATCTCCAGGGTGTCCTGAAAGCGGCGCGATCCTCGAGATCGCTCGGCGGCACCGAGCTCGAGGCATTCGACCGCATCGGCGAGGAGGCGGCCGAGCGCGGCATCGACCTTTCCGCGCTTCTCGACCTGTATCTCAGCGCCACGTGGCGGCTGTGGCGGGAGATCCCCGCCGCCGAGGCCGCCTCGACAACGGCGCTCGCGGCGGTCGCCGATTCGTTGTTCCGGTCCTCCGACGACACCGCCCAGGCGCTCGGCCGCGGCTACCAACGCGGCCAGCGGCTCGCGATCCGGCGCGAGGAGGCGAAGCGGCGGGAGTTCGCCGAGGATCTGCTGTCCGGGGCGGGCGACCTCGAGCAGCTCCGCGAACGCGCCGCGGCGTTCGGGTTCCATCTTCCGGCGGCGCACCGCGTGGTGGTCGCGCGGACGGAGCGTCCGGTCGAGGAGGGCGGCGACCTGCACATCGGCGCGGAGATCCGGATTCGGCAGGCGTTCGGCCGGGACGACCTGGTCGTCGCCACGAAGGAAGGGAGCCTCGTCTGCATCGTGCCGTCGGACGCGGAGGAGCCGGCCGCGCGCCTCGCTGCCGCTCTCGACGACCTCGGCACGGACTCCTGGCGCGTCGGCGAGGGCCGGATCGAACCCGGTCCGGCCGGTGTGGCGCGTTCGTACCGGCAGGCCCGCGAGGCGCTGGAGCTCGCGAACCGTTTGGAGCGGACCGAGCCGGTCGCCCGCTACGACGAGCTGCTCGTGTACCACGTCCTCCTCGGCGACCGCATCGAGCTCCGGGCGCTGGTCGACCGCACGCTTGGCGGCCTGCGGGACGGGCGGGGCGGCGCCGGACCGTTCGTCGACACGCTCGAGGCGTACTTCGCGGAGGGGGGGAACGTCTCCGCGACCGCACGGCGCCTGCACCTGTCCACCCGCGCCGTCTCGCACCGCCTGCAGACCATCGCCGACCGAACTGGCCTGCGCCCCCAAAACCCCGAGGACCGGTTCCTCCTGGAGGTCGCCGTGCGCGCCACGCGCCTGCTCGGCGACTGAAGCTTTCGGCGCCGGCGATCCCGACTGAGCGGCCCGTCGTGGTTGTATACGATCGCGCCGGGAGGAGGTTCGCGTCGATGCCGGATCCGATCGAGGACATCATCGGGGACTACCGCGCGTTCGCGGCGATGCAGCGCGACCGGCTCAGCGCGCGGGGTATCGACATCGCGCCGTACGCGCTCAGCCATCTCGCAGTGCGCGTGCCCGAGTGGGACCTGTACGTGCACCAGCGGACCCTCCTGGAACGCCATGCAGCCGCCAATCACGAGAGCGTCTGGAACGGGCGTCCGATCTCCAAGATCGTGCTCGCTGAGCCGCTCGATGTCCTGGACGGGACTCCGGTCTCGCACATCGAGCTCATCCCGCCCGTTCACCAGCGTGTCTACCGGATGGGTCTCGAGCACCTCGGTGTCGTCGTCGGTGAGGAGATCGACGAGTTCTTGCGAGTGCATCGAGCCGCTCTGACCGGCCAGCAGTTCCAGGGTCCCG
>DATLUW010000652.1:0-3521 GCA_035577825.1 Actinomycetota bacterium
AGTTGCTCCGCCGCGGCCGCGTTCGGTACCGTGGATGCATCCCAGCGCCCCGGGTCATCCGGCTCCCGCCGGCCTCGTCGCCGGGGGAGACCACCCGGGTGTCGCCGCACCGCACCGCTGCACGCGACGCGGCGAACCCACGGTCCGAAGGAGGAATCGCGTGGCTCGACTCGAAGGCAGGGTCGCCATCGTGACCGGTGCCGGGCGCGGCATCGGCCGGGCGACGGCCGAACGGCTGTCCAGGGAGGGCGCGGCGGTCGTCGTGAACGACGTCGACCCCGATCCGGCGAACGAGGCCGCCCAGGGGATCAAGGAGGCCGGCGGGCAGGTCCAGGTCTCGACCCACAACACGGTCGAGCTCGACCAGGCCCACCAGATGGTGGCGGCGGCGATCGAGGAGTTCGGCCGGCTCGACATCCTCGTGAACAACGCCGGCATCACCCGCGACAAGACGTTCCACAACCTCGACGACGAACTCTGGGACTTCGTCCTCGACGTGAACCTGAAGACGGCCTTCCACTCCTCGCTGGCGGCGGTGCAGCACATGCGCGCGAAGGCCAAGGAGGAGATGAGCACCCAGGGCCGCCCGGCCTACCATCGCAAGATCTCGTTCACGACCTCGTCGGCGTTCCTGCAGGGGAACCCCGGCCAGGCGAACTACACCGCGGCCAAGGGCGGCGTCGTCGGCCTCACGCGCACGCTCGCGCGCGAGCTCGGGCCGTTCCACATCAACGCGAACGCCGTGGCGCCGGGGTTCATCGAGACCCGGCTGACCCAGGCCAAGTCCGAGGGCTCCGACGTCGGCATCCCCGAGCCCACGCGGCAGATGGCCGTGATGCTGATCGCACTCGGCTACGCGGGCCAGCCCGAGGACGTTGCCGGCGTGCACGCGTTCCTGGCGTCGCCCGACTCCGACTACGTGTCCGGCGCGATCATCCCCGTGACCGGCGCACTGATGGGGACGTAGTCATGGCGCTCAACACCGCCCTCATCGGCAAGACCTACGGCGAGATCGACTACGTCGTCGACCGGGACGCCGTGAACCGCTTCGTCGACGCGATCGGCGAGCAGGACCCGATCTACCGCGACCCCGAGGCCGCGAAGGCCGCCGGCTACGCCGAGCAGGTGGCGCCGCCGACGTTCATCACGGTCATTCAGATCCAGACGAGCGGCCAGGTGGTGCTCGACCAGGAGCTCGGGCTCGACTACTCGCGCGTGGTCCACGGCGAGCAGGCCTACCATTACGAGCGCCCGCTGGTCGTCGGCGACCACCTGAGGGCGACGCCGCGCCTCGCCGACATCGTGGCGAAGAAGTCGAACGAGTTCCTGACGATCACCTCGGAGGTCCACGACGCGGCGACCGGCGAGTTGCTGCTCACCACCCGGTCGACGCTGATCTCCCGCGGGACGGGAGGTGCCTGAGGCATGGCCGCGAAGGTGAGCTTCGACGACGTGAAGATCGGCGACGAGATCCCCGTGATGTCCAAGCTCGTGAAGCGCGAGGAGGTCAAGGCCTACGCCGACGCCTCCGGCGACCAGAACCCGATCCACCAGGACGAGAACTTCGCGAAGATGGTGGGCCTGCCCGGCATCATCGCGCACGGCATGTTCACGATGGCGCACCTGACCTCGACGCTGACGTCGTGGCTTGGCGATCCGGCCGCCCTCAAGGGGGTCGACGTCCAGTTCCGTGCCGTCGTCGAGATGGACGAGACGATCGAGGCCGGCGGCACCGTCGCCGAGCTCGATCCGGATGCCCGCACCGCGAAGCTGGACGTCTGGGTCCGGCTCGAACGCGGGGGGGTGACGCAGTATCCGATCAAGAACTCGACGGCCGAGGTCCAGCTGGGCTGAGGCCGTGAGATCGAACCGAACACCGGACGAGGGGCGGGCCGCGGGCCCGCCTCCGTCTTCTCCGAGCGTTTCCTACTCGCGCGTAACCTACCGGCCGGTAGCGGAGTCGAATTGGGGTGCCGGGTGGTGAGCGCCGAGCTCCTCGCGGCCTGCCGGCGGGGCGACCGCCGCGCGTTCGAGGAGCTCGTGGAGCTCACCCACCGGCGCGTCTACAGCCTGGCGTTCCGCCTCACGGGGGACCGCGTCGAGGCCGAAGACGTATCGCAGGAGGCGTACCTCCGGATGTTCCGGGGGCTGGCGGGGTTCCGCGAGGAGGCTCGGTTCGAGACATGGATGCACCGGATCGTCACGAACTGCGCGATCACGGCGCTGAAGCGCCGTGGCCGGTTCGGCGACGTGCTCGCCGCGGAGCCCGAGGACGTGCCCGTGCCCGACTCCACGGCGCCGTTGCTGGCCGAACGGGACTCGCTCTCACGGGCGCTCGCCGTGCTGCCGGAGGGCCAGCGGGTCGTCCTGCTGCTGAAGGACGTGTACGGCCTGTCCTGCCGGGAGATCGGCGAGGAGGTCGGAATCGAGGAGGGCGCGGTGAAGGTTCGCCTGCATCGCGCCCGCAAGCGCCTTCGGGAGCTGCTCGATGAGCCCGACAAGAAGGCGGCTCCGCTGTGACGAGGTGCTCGAGGTCATCCCCGAGTACGCCGAACCCGGCCCGCGGCCGGCCGGGGCCGTCGAGGTCCACCTCGCGTCCTGCGTCGCCTGTTCGGCGGAGCTCGGTGTCTACCGCTCGCTGCTGAGCTCGCTCGGGGAGTACCGCGAGCTCGAGGTCGATGTGGCGGAGGGGTTCCTCGAGGCCTCGCTGCGGACTGCGCGGACGGCATCGCTCCGGGGCCGGATCCCCAGCCGCGCCGAGCTGCTCGCGGCATCCACTCGGGCCGCCGACGCGATCCGGCGCCACGGAACCGGGGTGCGGTACGCAGCGGCCACGATCGGGGGAGCGGCGGCCGGCGCCACGGCCATCGCCATCGTTTGGTGGTCGATCGGGCGACGCGCGGTGTCCGGCGCCAGCGTCAGCGCCTAGCGCTTCCCGACCCGCCCGACCGTTTCACGACCGATCCGGCGTGGTGCTTCGGCCGCCCGATCGCGACAGCCCGCTCGCGAGCGTCTGCATCGTCGTCCCGATCTGGTCGACGACCACCTCGACGTCGCGACCGAACCGTTCCCCGATGACGACCGCGGTTCTGTCGAGCCGGTCGGCCAGCGCGGTGGCCGCACGGGCGACCGTGTCCACCGTGTGCTTGTTCTCGCGGCGGAACAGCTCGCCGAGCAGGGCGAGGCGTTCGTCCATCGCCTCGCTGATGTCCTGGGGCATCGCGGCCGCGAGTTCCTTGACCGCCCGGACGGCCTCCTTTGCCGCGGCCTGCTCCTCGATGACGGCCAGACGGTCGGCGATCGCCGTGTTGTCCGAACGGATCAGCGCCGCGAGCGCGGCCACGCGGTCTCCCAGGCTCCGCGTGAACGCTTCCTCGAGCCGGCGGATGGACTCGTTGGTCCGTTCCTCGATCAGCCTGGCCGTGGCCTCCGCGCGCTCCTCGATGAGGCGCGTGGTCGCCTCGGCGTGCTCGGAGAGTTGCTGCTCGATCCCGGTGGTGCGTTCCTGGAGCAGTTGGGCC
>DATLUW010000653.1:0-2961 GCA_035577825.1 Actinomycetota bacterium
GGAGTGACGCGTGGAACCGGGCGACTCAGGGGGCGGGCGAGGAAACGTGTCCCGGCGAGGCGAATCCACGCGTGACAGGAGCCGCGGTCGCTTGCCCGCGCGCATGGTCGCCTCCCTGGTTCCAGGCGAGTGGACGCTACCCCCGTTTGGGGGGCGCGAGCAGTCCCCCGATCGTCCGATCCGGCCCCGCCGGCTTGATCCCGTTTGCGCGATCGAGGGGACTCGCCGTAGCTTCGTCGGAACAACCGGCCGAAGGGAGCCTCTGGTGCGCCGACCTCACGCGCTCGAGTTGCTGCTCGTATCGCTCGTCGTTCTGATCGCGTCCGTCACTGCCGTCTGGGCCGCGGCCGCCCCACGCGCGCCCCTGTCGCCGCTGGCCAACGTCGACGTCAGCCAGCGGGTCGGCAACGAGTCCGAGGAGGCCGTCGCCGTCAACCCGACCAACCCGAACAACATCGTGATCTTCACGAACATCGCCGAGGGCGTCTCGGGCATGTTCCTCGCCGTCAGCTTCGACGGCGGGAAGACCTGGAACAGGCGCATCGTCGGCGAAGGCAACGATGTCTTCGGCGACACCTGCTGCGACTCGAGTCTGTCCTTCGACGAACACGGCAACCTGTTCATGACCTACCTGTACAACACCGAGAACTCGATTCCGGTCGCCCTCTCCACCGACGGCGGTCTGACCTTCCACATCGTCGCCAACATCGACAGCTCCGGGTTCTCCAAGTCGGGCTCGAAGAGCGGGCGCGGAGCCGCGGGGGAGCGGCGCGGGCTGTTCCGGTTCGTCGACCAACCCACCATCACCTCCGGACACGGCGAGGTCTGGGTCGTGTTCAATGCGGGCGGCCCGCTGGTCACGGCCGGGGCCCCGGTCACCGGCCTGGGGCAGGTCGGTGCGTTCTCGGCGCGGGAGGTCGTGCCCGGGACGAACAACTGCACGTACGGCGACATCGCCATCGGCCCGAGCGGCCAGGTCATGCAGGTGTGCACGCTGACCGAGAGCGGGCAGGGCGGGGGCAAGCTCTTCGTCAACCTGGACCGGGACGGACTCGGCCCGGCGACGTTCGGCGACCGGGTGTTCGTGGCGGACACCCACATCGGCGGGTTCGACTTCATCCCGCCGCAGTCCGGACGATCCGTCGACGCCGAGCCCGGACTGGCCTGGGACAGGACGGGCGGCCCCCACAACGGCCGGGTGTATCTCGTCTACGCCACGGAGAACAAGAACGAGAGCGACGACACCGACGTCATGGTTCGCCGCTCGGATAACAACGGCGCCACGTGGAGCAGCGCGGTGCGCGTCAACCACGACACGGGCGACAAGAGCCAGTTCCTGCCGAAGATCTCGCTCGACCCGACGACCGGCAACCTCGCGGTCTCCTGGTACGACTCGCGGGCGGACAACGGGGTCGGCGCAGGGGACACCGACGGCCTCGTGAACACGGACGCCCAGTACTGGGCCGGGTTCTCGACCGACGGCGGTGCGACGTTCTCGAACCGGCAGGTCAGCGTGGGAACGTCCAACGCCGCCGACGCACACAACGGCATCGACTACGGCGACTACAGCGCGATCTCGTTCCTCGGCGGAGTCGCGCACCCGGCGTGGGCCGACAACTCCAACAGCACCGGGAACAACCCGGACGGGACCCTGCACAAGTTCGACATCTACACGGACAGCGTCCCGGTCTGACGCGGAGCCCGGCAGGTCGGTTGGCCTGCCGGGTATCGTTGGCGCCGTGTCGCCCCGCCTCGACCTGCTGATCCTCGGCGATGCGAACCCGGACCTCGTGCTGCGCGGCGACGTCGAACCGCGGTTCGGGCAGGCCGAGCGACTCGTCGAGGACGCGCACCTCACGATCGGTGGCTCGGGCGCCATCACCGCGTGCGGGGCGGCGCGACTTGGTCTTTCGGTCGCGCTGTGCGGTGTCGTCGGGGACGACGTCTTCGGACGGTGGATGCGCGACGAGCTGGGCGCGCGCGGGGTCCGGGTCGAGGGGCTCGTGGTCGACCCGGACACGCCCACGGGCGTCACCGTCGTGCTCTCGAAGCACCACGATCGCGCGATCCTCACCCATCCGGGGACGATCGCCGGGCTCAGCGTGGACCGGATCGACCGCGCACTGCTCCACGAGGTCCGGCACGTCCACGTCAGCTCGTACTTCCTGCAGCGCCGGCTCGCGCCCGATCTCCCCGCACTCTTCGACGAGGTCCGGGCCCGCGGGGCCACGACCTCGATCGATCCGAACTGGGATCCGTCGGAGTCGTGGAACGGCGGGCTCGCCGAGGCCCTCACCCGGACCGACGTCTTCCTCCCGAATTCGACCGAGGCCACATCGATCGCGGGCGAGGAGACGGTCGAGCGGGCGGTGCTCGCCCTCGCCCGATCGGCCGGGCTCGTCGTCGCCAAGCTGGGCCCCGACGGCGCCATCGCCGCCCGGAACGCCACGGTGGTCCGCGCCGGAGGGGCTCCGGCGAACCCCGTCGACACCACCGGCGCAGGCGATTCCTTCGATGCCGGCTTCCTCGCCTCATGGCTCGAGCGTGAGCCGCTGGAGCGCTCGCTCGCCGTCGGGAACACGTGCGGCGCGCTCTCGACGCGGGCGCTCGGCGGCGTCGACGGCCAGCCGACCATGGACGAGGTCGACTCGGGCTAGCGGCGCTCACGCCGCCCGGATCGCCGCCCCGCTCTCGACGTCGAACAGCCGAACGTCGCCCGGTGCCACCGTCACGCGGAGCCGCGTCCCCGGGTCCGGGTGCTCGTGCGGTGGCAGGCGCAACGTCACGCTGGTTCGACCGTCGTCCACGTCGGTCGTGCGCCCGCCTTCGTCGGCATCGCGGACCAACCCCCCGGCGGGCTTCGCATCGACGGTGCCGTGGACGAGCGCCTCGTCGCCGAGCGGCTCGACCACGTCGACCCGGACCTCGAGACACCCGCCGGAGTGATCCGACCCGACGGGG
>DATLUW010000654.1:0-9727 GCA_035577825.1 Actinomycetota bacterium
CCGCGCCCGGGTCGATCCCGGGGCGCCCGCGAGCGGGATCCACGTCTGGCCGCCGTCCTCGCTCCGGAACAGCCCCGACGAGCGTCCCTCGTAGATCAGCAGCGGGTCCTGGGGCGCGGTGGCGATCGTCCAGACCACGGAGTCGGCCTCGCGCGGATTCGACGACGGTATTGCCGCGGAGGAACCCGGCTGCCACCTGCTGAGGTGGTCACACTCGCCGAAGTCGTTGTTGCAGGTGGAGAACGACAGTGCGAACGCCGACCTGAGGTCGTCGGCGATCGGTGCCACGACCTTCGCCGTCTCTTCCGCGGTTCCCATCAACGTCCAGTTCGGCCCGATCCGCACCGCCGACATGTCGGCGGCTTCGAATTCACGATCCAGGCCGGCCACGACGCCCCACAGCGTGTCCGCATGCACCGGATCCGCGGTGAGCTGCCGGACCTGGCCGTCCGCCAGTCCGGCGGTTGCCCGGTGCCAGACGGCGCCCGGCGAAAACGAGCCGCGCCGAAGCGTCCGACCTCCGGCGAGCGCCGCTCCCGTTCGTCCGGCGAGCAGCGAGTCCACGGTGCCGTTTCCCTCGTCGATCTCCTTCCAGTGACGCCCGGAATCCAGCGAGACGGAGACACGGGCGTCGGCCAGCGTGATGGCGTCGGTCGCGGCCAGGACAACCTTCGGGTGACCCGGGCCCACCGCCAGGGCGGTGAGGTAGTAGCCGTCGAGGCCGGCATCGGAACGCTGCCAGTGCCGGCCCTCGTCAGTGGATCTGAACAGCAGCCCGTCGTTGCCACTGGTCCCGACGTACAGGGTGCTGTCGCCCCCGATCGTAACCTCGCGTGGCCGGAGGCCATCCGGCAGCTTCGGGAGCGACTTCCAGGTGCGCCCCTCGTCGCTCGATCGGTGAACGCGTTCGCCGAGCGTGTCGATCGAGTAGATCGCGCCCGAGCTCTGGGGCGCCGCCGCCAGGCCGAACATCTCGGGGCCGCGCAACCCGGTCCAGTGCAGGCCGTCATCGACGGTCCGCACGACCCCTCCGCCGGACTTCGTCGCGATCGCGACACCGGGTCGGCCGGGCAGGAACACGATCGAGTTCGACTGCAGGAACCGGCCCGTCGCGAGGTCCCACGAGCCACCGGTGTCCGACGACCGGTAGATGCCCCGGCTCGTGGCGGCGAGGACATGACGCGGGCGAAGTAGATCGACGGCCACCGTCCGCACGTCGGGAAGCGGCAGGCCGGACGAGGCCAGGCGCCACGACCGACCGTGGTCGCCCGACCGGTCAAGGATCCCCCCGTGGACGGCGAACACGACTCGAAGGTCGGGCGACGCCGATGCCAGCGTCGACACGGTGTTGGCCAACGGTCCAGCGGGAACCCAGCGATCGACCGTGGACCTCGTGCCGGCCTGCGCGGAACCTCCGAATGCGACGATCACCGCGATCGTCGTGAGCGTGGATGCGAGCCTGCGGCGCAAGATCCCTCCCCGGGGTGCCGCTTCGATCCTACGCGGAGGTGCCGCGCCGGTGAACCCCCGATCACCCGTCAACCGCCGGTGCGACGGATCTGCCCGAATCCTGATCGGGCTCGGACCCAGATCGTTCCTTCGAACGGTAGCCCAGATGCCAGTCCAGTTCTCCACCCCAGCGTTCCGGAATGGCACTCGACGCGTGGCGCTCGGTCACATGCGGGGGCGGACGCCGTGGCTGAGGTCTGCGGGGGACGGCTCCGCGCCGGGCGTGCCCGTGGCCTTGGAGACACTCTCGCCTCCCTCTACTGGCTAGTAATACAGGAGCCAGGAGAGTGGCGTGGGCGCGGGCTACAAAGTGCCCGGGTCGCGAGTTCGGTCAGGGCCTCGCCAGCCAGCTCTAGCGACGCAGCCGAAGGCCATGCCAGCGTCATTGAATGTCACCAGAGTCGGCATCGATCCGGTCGACGACCCATTCCCGGTGGTCGAAGAAGAGCTCCACGTCAACGATCGACTCAACCCAGGAATCGAACACCTCCGGAGACCGATCTTCGTCCGCATAGGTGAATATGAGGAACCCGCCGGTGTTCGCCGCATCGTCGACAACTTCAACGACGCGCCCAGTTCCTTCGCCAGCGATGATCCTGCCAAGGACACCAATTCGGAGTTTTCTCATTGGAGAGCGGCCGGACTGGCGCCAGCTTGCTCTTCGTCCGTCGAGCGGGCCATAGGGTGAAGGCTACGCGACCCCAGCGACAACGTGGTCACCCACGCGAGCGTCACGTCGCCTGATCGGATGGTGGCGTATGCCCAAGAAATATCCCCGCCAGTGCGGGCCGGAGCCCGGACGGCGGGGAGCATTGCGGACATGGTACCCGTCGAAGTCGCTCTTCGGCAGGCAGTCGGAGTCGTCGCCGCTACGCCTCGTTCTGGGGCGGGGGCTGCGCCTCGGTGGTGGAGGGCCGGCGGTCGGCGCTGCGGCCGAGCAGGTAGCCGCCGATCAGCTGGAAGAGGGCCAGGATCAGCAGCACCATGAGGTACCAGCGGTGCTTCGCGAAGTCCTTGTTGAACGCGCTGCCCGTCTTCGTGCTGAGGCCGGAGAGCAGGAAGATGCCGCCGACGGCGAACCACAGGCCGACGCGGCCCGTTCGATAGATCGAGTACCAGATCTGATCCCGCGGGTGGTTGCTGTCGATCGGCTTGCGGATCCAGTACCAGAACGAATGGATCCCGCCGACGAAGAACAGGCCGGCGACGACCAGCTCGATCACGCGGAGGGCGCTCATCGTCGCGACTCGTCCTGCCGGAGGAGCTCGACCACCTGCCGGTCGCCGACCTGGTCGAAGTCGAGGTACCACTGGCCCACCGCGTGGAAGGGCGCCGGCGTGGCCAGGGCGACGACTCGGCCGGCCTCGGCGGTGAGCATGCCCATCGCCTGCGGCGGCGCAACGGGGACGGCGAGCACGACCTCCTTCGCGCCGGCCGCGCGGGCCCAGCGACACGCCGCAACCGCCGTTCCACCCGTGGCCACGCCGTCGTCCACGACCACCGCGATCGAACCCGTGACGTCGACCGGGGGCCGCCCGCCGCGATACGTCTCGAGCCGGCGTTCGATCTCGCGTTCCTGTGCGGCGATCTCGCGATCGAGATACGACGAAGGGACGCCGAGGTCGCGGATCAGCCGTTCGTCGAGGACCCGGACTCCCGGAGCGACCGCGCCGAGGCCGAGCTCCGGGTTGAAGGGCGCGCCGACCTTGCGGGGGACCACGACGTCGAGCGGGGCGTCGAGCGCCTTCGCGACCTCTGCGGCGACCACGACGCCCCCGCGTGGGATGCCGAGCACGACCGCCGGACCGTCGACCTCCGCCGCGAGGCGCTGGCCGAGCTGCTGGCCGGCGTCGGTTCGGTCGGCGAACAGCATCCCCAGCCTCACGGCGTACGGTCGTCGTCGCCCGAACCGGCCCGGCGGCCTGCGACCGCCTCGTCCGCGGCCCGGCGCGCCTCGCGGCGTTCGAGCGAGTCGAGCGAATCGCGGCGGCGGTCCTCGTCGGTGCGGGTCGGCGGCGGCATGGGCTTGCGAACCCGCCGGTACGCGGCGAGCGGGTCCTCCGGGGCGGCCGTGGAACGCTTCTTCGCCATGGTTCGATGATGGCACGTCGGCCGTGCCGTTCGACCCGCGGGAGCAGGGGCGTGAGCGTTTGTCGCCGCCGGGAAGGGCCGACTAGGATTCGCCCAATCTCAGGCGGAAACCCCCGCCCGACCGGGACCGGAGGTGCCAACGGTGGTTCAGGCGTACATCCTCATCCAGACCGAGGTTGGCAAGGCCGCCCAGGTGGCCAAGGAGGTCGCACAGATCAAGGGCGTGACCGCCGCGGAGGACGTCACCGGGCCGTACGACGTCATCGTGCGCGCGGAGGCCCGCAACGTCGACGACCTCGGCAAGCTCGTCGTCGCGAAGATCCAGGCGGTCGAGGGCATCACGCGAACGCTGACCTGCCCGGTCGTCCACCTGTAGTCCCCTCATCACCTCGAGAGCCTGCCCGCCTGCTGGATCGTCGCGCCGCTGCGTGCCAGAATCACATCGGTGTGATTCGGCATGCGTGAGCTCTTGTTCTGTGACGGGTGCGGTCACTTCGCCGACGGCGTGAAGGACCTCCTGGTTCTCGACTCGTTCGCGGCGGCCGGGCCGGACGACCAGGTCGACGTCGACGTGCTGCTCGTGCAGTGCCCGTGCGGCGACCGCGGCGAGCTGCCGGTCCCCGCGGCCGCCTGATCCACCCGCCCGCGAATTCCTCCCAGATGTGATGGAACTCGCCCGGGGGGCGGGCTAGCGTCGCTCTCGCATGCACGCGCTCCCCCCTTCCCCGGCGCGTCGCGGCGTGCGAACGCCCGCCCGGCACGCCGCGCAATCACGCTCTTCCGCGCCCGCGGGAGCAGCACCGGCCCCGCCGCGCCCGCCCGCCGCGGCCCGGTACCCCACCGCCCCGAAGCACGCCGTCCGCTCCGGGTCGATCCCGTCCTCCGTGCGCGACACGAAGCCGGCGAAGTCCCGGCGGCACGTCCGGCGACCGCCGAAGCGCCATCGGATGCGCATCGTGCTGTTCCTGGCGGTCGGCCTCGTCGGCGGCGCCATCGCCGCGCACCATGGCGACGGCGCCCGCGCGGCGTCCGAGGATGGCGCGCAGCACAACCGGCACAAGGCGCCCGCCGCGGCCGCCCTGACACGCCAGGTGCACGTCTCGAACGAGGCGCAGCACGCCGCGATCGCCCGACTGATCCGGGCCGGGCATCCGGTCTACTGCGGCGGCGGGACCAAGCCGCTCGTGGCGCTGACGTTCGACGACGGGCCGGGCCCGTACACACGCCACACGCTCCAGGTCCTGAAGCAGCACGGCGCGGTGGGGACGTTCTTCCTGGTGGCCAAGGAGGTCGTCGGGTGGCCGGACCTCAAGGACGTTCCCGCGAAGGAGGCCGCGCAGGGCGCCGTCGGCGACCACACGTACGACCACGTCTCGCTGCCCGGCGCCACCGCCGATGAGCTCACGCACGAGGTCGGCGACGCCGAGTCGGTGATCTCGGCGGCGACCGGCGGACGTGAGGTCCGGCTGTTCCGGCCGCCGTTCGGCGCGCACGACGCGGCGCTCGACGCCAAGGTGCGCGAGCTCGGCATGCTCGAGGTGCTGTGGAGCGTCGACAGCGCGGACTCCCGGGGCGCGACCGCCGACGAGATCCTCGCAACGGTCGAACACGACGCCCGGCCGGGTTCGATCATCCTGCTCCACGAGAACCGCGGGACCACGCGCAACGCGCTGCCGCGGCTCCTCGACGCGCTGCACCGCCAAGGTCTGCAGACCGTCACCGTGCCCGAGCTCTTGGCGCTCGACCCGCCGACGCCGCACCAGCTCGCCACCGGTTCCTGCGCGTAGCGCCACCCTGGTCCGGCGGCCGGGTGCTGTGCTACAACCGCCTCCCATGCGACCGGAAACCCGAGTGGGAACGCTGATCGGCGGCTTCCGCCTCGTTGAGGTCATCGGCCGCGGCGGGATGGGCACCGTCTACCGCGCCGAGGACACCCGGATGTACGACCGCGAGGTCGCCGTCAAGATCCTCAAAGCCGAGTTCGCCGACGACGAGGACATCCGGTCGCGGTTCCTTCGGGAGGCTCAGGAGGCGTCGCGCCTCGGGCACCCGAACATCATCCCGATCTTCTCCGGCGGCGAGGACGAGGGGGTCCAGTTCATCGCCATGCAGTACGTCAACGGCCGGAGCCTGCGCACGATCATCGATGCCGAACGCCAGATGTCGGTCGAACGCGCCTGCTGGCTGCTCGACCAGGTGGCGGCCGCGCTCGACGCCGCGCACGCCCAGGGCATCGTCCACCGGGACGTGAAGCCCGAGAACATCCTCGCGCTCCCCACGTCCGGCCGATCGAACACGGAGCACGTGTACCTCTCGGACTTCGGGCTCACGAAGCGGCTCGACTCGAAGACGCAGCACACCCGGTCGGGGATGTTCGTGGGAACGCCCGACTACGCCGCGCCCGAGCAGGTCTCGGGGAAGGACGTCGACGGCCGGACGGATGTCTACTCGCTGGCCTGCGTGTTCCATGAATGCCTGACGGGCGCCGTGCCGTTCCAGCGGGACTCGGACATCGGCGTGCTCATGGCGCACCTGTCCGAGCCGCCGCCCGCGGTGACCCTGCTCCGCCCCGACCTGCCGCTCCAGATCGACGACGCGGTCTTCCACGGGATGGCGAAGGCGAAGGAGCAGCGGCCGGCCTCCGCCGCCGCGTTCATGGCGGAGGTTCGCGCGGCCTCGGTCGGTCAGCCCCGCAACGCCATCGCGCCTCCCCCGCCGGCCCCGGTCCCGCTGAGCCCACTGCCGGGAGCGGTCAGCCCCCTTCCTCCGCAGCCCAGCCCGCTACCGGACGCCTTGAGCCCGGCGCCGGGGACGTTCAGCCCTCCGCCCGGCGAGAGCGACCTGCCGACGGCGCCGATGCCACCGGTCGCGCCCGGCCCGTTCGCGCCGGCCGCTGCCGCGTACACGGCGCCGGCCGCGCGGACGGTGCACGGCGGGGGCACTGGGCCATGGGAGCCGCCTGGCGTCCGCCCGAAGCCGAGGGCCGGGGGGACATCGAGTCGGGTCGGCGTCCTGCCGGCCGTGCTCGCCGGGGTCGGCGCGCTGCTCGTCCCGATCGGCATCCGGCTGGCGAAGCCGCAGGTCGTGTACACCGAGCCCGTCTACGCGGCGCTCTGCATCCTGGGGGCGATCGTCGCCGTCGGGGCGCTGGCGTGGAGCGACCCCGACCGCCGCCGCGTCCTCGCCGGGATCGCGTTCGCGGCCGGGTTCGAGACGGCGCTCGCCGCCGCCCGCGGCCTGATCGACCACACGCAGGAGTCGGCGGCGGTGCCGCTGTGGGTGTTCGCGGTGGTCGCGTTCGGCGCAGCCGGCGTCCTGCTGCTCCGGGCGGCCGGCGGCCAGGCGAGCGCGAAGGATCGGCGGTGGAGCGCGCTCGTGGTGATGCTCGCGGGCGTGGCGGTCGCGGTCGGCGGGATCCTCGTGCTGACCGTGAAGCCGAAGCAGCTGTTCCTGCACACCGACCTGCCGAAGGTCCTCCTGATCGGCGCGCTCGTGGTGCTCCTGATACTCCTCCCCCGCGGCCCGTCGCGGTTCCCCATGCTGCTGGGCGCCGTCGCCGGGCTGGCCTTCCTCCGGTTCGCGGTCCTGCTCCCCGCGATCGTCCTGCCGCGCGAGGTCCTGGGGACCCGAGCCTGGCTGTCCCTGGCGATCCTGCCGCTGGTCGCCGCCACACTCGTCGTGACCGGCGCACTCCTGCAATACCGGCCGCGCTGGCGGAACCCCATGCAGCTGGTGGCCGCGCTGCTCGGCTCCGCGGCGATCGGGCTCGCAGTGTTTGGGCTGATCTCGGCTGGGACGGCGGAGGCCAAGCTGGGGTTCCTCGACCCGGTCGCCGGATCGCCGGCCGGCGAGGTGCTCTCGATCGGGACGACCGCCCTGCAGGTCGCCGCCGGCGCCGCGCTGCTGATCGCGGCGTTCGTGCCGCGGCTCGCCAAGCGGCTGCTGCTCGTCACCGGGGCGGTGTTCGTCGTCCTGGCGGTGCTGACGCTGCTCGACCGGACGTTCCTGAACGTGCCGCTCCTCCAGCACCACGAAACGATCCCGATCACCTACGGGATCGTGTTCGGCCTGGTGGGCGCCGCCTGCCTGGTGGGCGTGGCCCTCGAGCGGCGAACCCGGCCGCGCGGCCCGCAGGGAACGGTGATCGTCACGCCGCCGCCCGCCGCGGCCTGAGCCGCTACCGGCCGGTTCGCTTTGCTTCGCGTTCGAACCGCTCGAACGCGAGCTCCAGCAGGCGGTCGACCAGTGCCGCGTAGGACAGCCCGGAGGCCTCCCACAGCTTCGGGAACATCGACACCTGGGTGAACCCGGGGATCGTGTTCAGCTCGTTGACGACGAGCTCGTCCGGCTCGCGGAGGAAGAAGTCCACCCGCGCCATCCCCTCGCCGTCGATCGCTCGGAACGCGGCTACCGCCAACCGCTGCACCTCCTCGAGGACGCCCTCGGGCAGGTCGGCCGGGATGATCAGGTCCGTCGAGTCGTCGAGGTACTTCGCGTCGTAGTCGTAGAACTCGGCGGTCGGGCGGATCTCGCCGGCCACCGACGCGACGGGGTCGTCGTTGCCCAGCACGCCGCACTCGATCTCGCGCGCGCCCTCGACGCTCCGTTCGAGCACGGCCTTCGACCCGTACCGGAACGACTCGTCGAGCGCAGCGGCCAGCGCGTCGGCCGTCTTCACCTTGGTGATGCCGACGCTCGACCCGAGCGACGACGGCTTCGCGAACAGCGGGAACCCGAGGTGCTCCGCCCCGGCCTCGACCGCCTCGGGGTCGTCGAGCCAATCGCGCTCGTGCACCACGACGTGGGGAACGACCGGCAGCCCGGCCGCCGCCAGCACGACCTTCTGCATCGCCTTGTCCATGCCGAGCGCCGAGGCGAGGACGCCGGCGCCCACGTACGGGATGCCGGCCAGCTCGCACAGACCCTGCATGGTGCCGTCCTCGCCGAACGGGCCGTGGAGGATCGGGAACACGACGTCGATCGGCTCCCGCGACCCGTCGTCCGCAACGAGCGCGGCCTCGCCGGTGGTGTCGAGCTCCACGGTCGAGCCCGCGCCGGACCCGACCGCGGGCAGCGCGCCGGACCCGGCCACCAGCGCGGGCGGCTCCTGCAGCCGGTGCCAGCCGCCCTCCCGGTCGATGCCGATCGGCACCGCCTCGAAGCGATCACGGTCGAGCGCGTCGATCACCGACCGCGCCGACACGACCGACACCTCGTGCTCCGCCGAGCGCCCGCCGAACAGGATCGCGACCCGAAGGCGGGTCACGCGCGCTCCAGCGCGTGAGCGAAGTCCTCGATCACGTCGTCGGGCTCCTCGAGGCCGACGCTCACGCGGATCAGGCCGTCGCCGATCCCCGCCGCCCGCCGCGCCTCAGGGGCCATCTGCCGGTGGGTCGTCGACGCCGCGTGCCCGACGAGCGTCTTGTGCCCGCCCAGGCTGGTCCCAACCCACGCAAGCTCCAGCCCGTCGCAGAACCGCACCGACGGCTCGACGCCCCCGGCCACCTCGAACGCCAGCATCCCGCCGAACCCGCCGTGCAGCTCGCGCGCGGCGACCTCGTGCTGCGGGTGCGAGGGCAGCCCCGGGTAGTGGACGCGTTCGACCTTGGAGTGGCCTTCGAGGAACTCCGCCACGGCCAGCGCGCTCGCGGAGTGGCGCCGCATGCGCAGCTCGAGCGTGATCAGGCCGCGCACGGCCAGCCACGCCGGAAAGGCCTCCATCGTGCCGCCGACGTCGATCGCCGTCGCGCGCAGCCGGTCGCGGCCGTCGCTCGACGCGCACACGACCCCGCCGACCAGGTCGTGGTGGCCGCCGATGTACTTGGTCGCCGAGTGCAGCACGAAGTCGAACCCGTGCTCGGCCGGCGTGCACAGCGCCGGTGACGCGAACGTGTTGTCGACGACCGACGGGACGCCCGCGGAGGCCGCGACCTCACCCAGCGTCTTGAGGTCGGCCACCGTGACGTTCGGGTTCGCGATCGTCTCGACGTAGAACATCGCCGCGCCCGGCAGGGCGGCTGCGACCGCGTCCGGGTCGTGGGGCGAGACGAGGTCCACCGAGATGCCGTACCGGGGCGCCAGCTTGGTGAACAGCGAGTACGCCCCGCCGTACAGCTCCGGGCTCGCG
>DATLUW010000655.1:0-3679 GCA_035577825.1 Actinomycetota bacterium
CCACCGAGCTGGCTCACCGCCCACGTCGTGCCGGCTGCGACGATCACCACCACGGTAACCAGCCCAGCCCATCGGACTGAGCTCCTCCGCCGGCCGGCATGGATGGTTCGGCCGGCGTCGGGAACCGCGACAGGAACCGCCGCTGCTGCGGCATGAAGTCGTCGGACGACGTCGGCTTCGGCGATCACGGTTTGGCGTTCTCCTCGGTGGTGGCGAGCGTCTTGCGGAGGTTCGCGAGGCCCTGGGAGGTGAGGGCCTTCACGGTTCCCGGGCGTTTGCCGAGCGTTCGGGCGGTCTCCTCGATCGACAGGTCCGTCCAGTGGCGCAGGACGACGGCGGCGCGTTGCTGCGGCGGCAGCGCCTTCAGCGCGGCGAACAGGTCGGGGTCGGGGAGGTCTGGCGGTTCGACCACGGCCTGCGGGGCCACCGCGGCCTCGCGCGAGCGGAGTCGCTGGCGGCGGCGCCAGGTGAGCGCGAGGTTCACGGCGACGCGCTGCACCCACGCGCCCGGGCGTTCGGCGCGCGCGACCACGCGCCACCGTTCGTACGCTCGCGCGAACGCCTCCTGGGTCACGTCGGCCGCCTCCTGTCGGTCGCCGGTGACGAGGAACGCGGTCCGGAACACGCGGGCGTACTCCTCCCGCCACAACGCCTCGAACGCCGCACGTCGTTCGTCGTTCACCTCGTCACTGTGGACGACGAACGGGCGCGCGGAAAGGTTGAGTCCGGGAGGTCAGTCCGGGAGCACGACCGAGACCTCGACCGCCTTGAAGGCCGCGTGGACCTCGCCGCCCTCCCGCAGGCCGAGGCGGCGGGACGACGCGACCGTGATCTCGGCCACCACCGGCGGCTGCGAGTCGATCCGAACACGAACCCGGTCGGATTCGCGCGTCAGGGATTGGATGCGGCCGGCCATCACGTTGCGCGCCGACCCGTCCGGCGGCTCGCGGAACAGCGCCACGTCGGCGGGACGGAGGAGGCCGAGCACGCCGTCGACGTCGCCGTGCGCACCCGACGGCCAGGCAACGAAGAGATCGCCGCGTTCGGTTCGGAGCATGCCCGAGCCGTCGTCCAGTCGCTCGAGCCGCCCGGCGAACAGGTTCACCCCGACGAGCTCCGCGGCGTACGGCGTACGGGGCGCCCGGAGGATCTCGTCGGGCGTTCCCTCCTGGGTGATGCGGCCGCCTTCGATCAGGACCAGGCGATCGGCGAGCGTCATCGCCTCGACCGGGTCGTGGGTCACCATCAGCCGCACGCCGGGGAACCCGGCGAGCAGCGAGCGCAGCAGCCGGCGGATCTCCCCGCGCGACCGGACGTCGAGGGCGGAGAGCGGCTCGTCGAGGAGCAGCAGGCGCGGCTCGTGCACGAGCGCGCGCGCCAGCGCGACCCGCTGTGCCTCCCCGCCCGAGAGCTCGCCGGGCTTCGCGGACGAGCGGTGCGCCACGCCGAGCCGAGCCAGCAGCTCCGACGCCCGCTCGCGAGCCTCGCGCTTGCCGACCCCGCGAGCCCGCAACGGGAAGGCCGCGTTCTCCAAGGCGCTGAGATGCGGGAACAACAGCAGGTCCTGGAACACGACCCCTACCGGCCGGCGCTCCGGCGGCAGGCGCACGCCGGCCGCGACATCCTCGAGCGTCTCCGAGTCCAGCTGGATCGAACCCTCGTGGAGCGGCTCGAGCCCGGCCAGCGCGCCGACGGCCGTCGACTTCCCGGCGCCGTTCGGCCCGAGCAGCGCCACGGTTCGCCCGGCCTCCACGTCGAGTCGCAGCGCGACGTCGAAGTCCGCCCGGGGGACGAGCAGGTCCGCGCGGAGCACGGCGGCGTCCGAGCCGGCCGGCCCGGGGACGGCATTCATCGCACCAGGAAACGGCCGCCGACCGCGACCAGCACCGCCACGGACGCGACGAGCATCATCAGGGACACCACGTAGGCGCCGGCAGGATCGGTCTGCAGGGTCTGGAACACCGCCAGCGACAGCGTCTGCGTGGTCCCGCGGAAGTTTCCGGCGAACGTGATCGTCGCGCCGAACTCGCCGAGCGCGCGCGCCCAGGTCAGGAGCAGCCCGGCCACCAGCGCCGGCCGAACCTCCGGCAGCGTAATCCGGCGGAACACGTACCACCGCGACGCTCCCAGCGACCGCGCGGCGTCCTCGAACCGCTGGTCGACCGCGCGGAACCCGGACTCCAGGGCGAGCACCAGGAACGGCGCCGATACGAACGCCGCCGCCACCGCCGCCCCCGCGGTCGTGAACACCAGATGCACGCCGACGCTCTGCATCAACCCGCCCACGAGTCCGAGCCGTCCGAACGTGGCCAGCAGCGCGACCCCGGCCACCACCGGCGGGAGGACGATCGGCAGCACGATCAGCGCCCGCACCAGCCGCCGCCCGGGGAAGTCCGTTCGCGCGAGCGCCCACGCCGCCGGCATGGCGACGACCAGGGAGATCGCCACCGCGCCGAGCGTGACTTCGAGCGAGACGCGCAGGGCGGTCCAGGCGCCGGTGTCGCTGAGCGTCGACAGCGCGCGGGACCAGGGCGCCTTGGCCGCGAGCGCCACGATCGGCACCAGCACGAACAGCAGTGCCGGCAGCGCCATCCACGCCGCGCCCAGCCGCCGGCGTGGTCCCGCCACCGTCCGCGCCGGCGCGGGTGGGGAAGCCCCCGCGCCGACCGATTCGCGGACCGCGGACATCTACGACGCCGGCAGGAACCCGTCCTGCTCGAGGACGGCCTGGCCGGGACCGTCGACGTACTGGACGAACTGCTTGGCGAGCGCGGACTGCGACGAGCCGCTGACGACCCCGATCGGGTACGTCGCGATGACGTTCAACGAATCCGGGATGTCGACCACCTGCACCTGCGGCGCGATGTCGGGCGTCACGTCGGTCACGTACACGATCCCCGCGTCGGCGTCGCCCGAGGTCACCGCCTGCACGACGCCCTTCACGTCCACGGCGTTCGACACGACGTTCTTCAGGGCATGCTCGGAGATCCCGGCGTTGTCGAGGACCTGGCGGCCGTAGTCGCCGGCGGGGACGCCTTCGGCCGCCATGACCAGCTTCACCCCGGGCTTGCCGAGGTCCTGCACCGACGCGATGCCCGCCGGATTGTCCTTCGGCGTGATGATCGTCAGCCGGTTCTCTGCGAAGTCGGCCCGGTCGGAGACGCCGGGATCGTCCGCCACGGCGTCCATCCACTTCGACGACGCCGACGCGAACACGTCCGCCGGCGCACCGCCCTGGATCTGCCCCGCCAGGCCGTCGGAGGGTCCGAACGAGAATCGAACGGTCACGCGGGCGTGCTCGCCTTCGAACTGCTTCCCGATCGTCGTGAACGCGTCGGTGAGGGACGAGGCGCCGAGCACCGTCAGCGTGGTCTTCGTGGTCGGTCCGGTGACGTCGCCGCCGCTCTTCGAGCACGCGGCCAGTGCCATCAGGGACACGGCCACCGCTGTCAGCGCTCGTCTCATGCCGGGACCTCCACGAACACGTTGGTGGCCTTGACGGTGGCCACGGCCTGCATCCCGGGCCGCAGGCCGAGCTCGTCGACCGACTCCCGGGTGATGAGCGCGAGCACTCGGTGCGGGCCGGCGAGGATCTCGACGGTCGCGACCAGCTTGTCCTTCGTGATCGCCGTGATGACCCCCGGGAAGTGGTTCCTGGCAGACGTCGCCGCCATCGGAC
>DATLUW010000656.1:0-3055 GCA_035577825.1 Actinomycetota bacterium
GTGCCCGATCCGTTGGTTCTTGTTGCCGGAGCCCTTGGCTCACTCCCCGGACTCGCCCTGCCCGGCCTCTCCGTCAGGCGCGGGTTCAACCTGTGCGACATCCTTGGCCATTTGTCAGCCCTTGTCTAGATTCAAGATGGCGGAACGACGCAGGTTCGTCGCCGATGAGTTTGCAGCCTGAACCGAGTCTGGTGAGGTGCAGGGGGCGGGATTTCAGCGCACCTGCGCAGACAAAAGCCGGCTCAACGACCAGGAGCTTGCCGATGAGCGAATCGATTTGGAGCAGGGCGGAGATGCCCATCATCAACGCGCACCTCGCAGCGGACCTCATCGTGGAGGGCGAACGGATGCCCGTGTTCGTCTGGACGATCGACCACCCCGCAGGGCGTGTGCTGGTCGACACCGGCATGATCGACTCGAGGCCTGAGGTCGACGACATGAGCCCGACGCCGCACCCCGAGAACATCCCGCGCGACGTCGCCTGCGTCATCAACACCCACCTGCATTTCGATCACTGCGGCGGAAACCGCCTCTTCCCGGGCGTGCCGATCCACGTCCAGGCACGCGAGCTCGCCGACGCGCGTTCGCTCGACGACTACACGATCGGAGAATGGGTCGACTTCGACGGCGCGACGTATGTCGAGCACGAGGGCGAGGTGGAGCTGCTCCCGGGAATCCGCCTGCTTCCGGCTCCCGGGCATACGGACGGGCATCAGGTGGTCGTGGTCGATACCGGCGCCGGCATGAACGTTCTGGGAGGCGACGTGGCCGTATGGTTCGGCGAGCTCAGGAGCGGCGCCACCGAGGGACAGCGTCGCGTGCTCGCGCTCGGAGCGCAGACGTGGCTCTCCCACGCGCCGGGGACGGAGATCCCGGAACTTCGCCCCCAGCACGAGTAAGGCGAGATCCCTGCTTGGAGCCGGGTTGCCGATCGACAGGACCCATCACGGCCCGTAGCATCGGAGACGCTCGCGGGTTCGTGAAGAGCAACCGGGGGTCGGTTGCCGAGGAGGGGTTGGTCATGCGGAAGCTGTCCTTGATCCTGGCCGTGGCCGCGCTCGTCACAACGATCGGCACCAACGGAGCAGCGGCCGCCGCGACGGGGAGCACGGGGGTCGCTTCCGTCTTCGTTCCGAACCCGGTCCAGTCGCTGGGCGACGAGTCGCTGACCGACCAGAAGGATTCGGATGCAGCGGTCCCGGCGGCCGCCTACAACGACGTCGTCCTCACGAATCTCGACGGGAGCGGGTACCTGCGCGGGGACTACGCGGCCGTCGTCAGCAACACCGGCAAAGCGGCGTACTCGCCCACGAACACCTTCCGCTACACGCGGCACCAGGACCAGTTCGAACAGGTCATGGCCTACTACTGGATCACCCAGGCGCAGAGGTACATCCAGAACCTCGGCTTCGGCACAACTTTTCGCCCCATCAACGACCGGCCCCAGGCCGTGCGGATCGACCAGTGGGGACAGGACAACTCCTTCGCCACCGACAGCCCCAAGAACGAGCTTCGCTTCGGCAAGGGCGGGGTGGATGACGCGGAGGACGCCGAGGTGATCCTGCACGAGTACGGGCACGCCATTCACTTCGCCCAGAACTTCGTCTTCGGATCCGAGGAGGCGGGTGCGATCAGCGAGGGCTTCGGCGACTACTGGGCGGTGACCGTCTCGGACGTGGTCTCCAAATCATTGGGCGTCCTGGAGCGCGAGCCGCTGCCGTGCGTCGCCGACTGGGACTCCGTCTCGTACACCAGCGACGTGCCGCACTGCCTGCGACGTGTCGACACCAACCTGCACTACCCGACCGACCTCAACGGCAAGGTCCACCACGACGGCCAGATCTGGTCGCGGGCCCTATGGGACATTCGCAACGCGCTCGGCAACGTCAAGGCCGACACGATCATCCTGCAGGGCTCATTCGACTTCCCGGGGACGACGATGCCGGACCTCGCATCCCGAACGGTCGCGGCTGCCCAGCAGCTCTACGGCAATGCCGCAGCCACCGCAGTCCATAAGGCGTTCGCCGACCGCGGGATCCTCTGAACGACACGTCGACCGGCGGACCTGTTCTTGTTGTGGGCGACCCGCGGCAAGGCTTCACGCGCCTACCTGATGTCGTAGCTCCTCGATCCCGCCCGGTTCGACGAGTCAGTCCCAGAACGCGTTAGCGCTGCTCAGCCGGCCATCAAAGAGCGTTGAAGTCGCCGTGGGGGAAATGGCGCTACCCAAGCGCGTTCGAAGGCAGCAGCCACCCCGCGTTCTCTCTCATCATCTGGATGATCGCTTCCGCCAGGAGGCGGTTCCCGGCTTCCGACAGGTGGATCCCGTCCGAGGCTCGGACCACCCGGAGATTGCCGTTTCGGTCCGGCAGGCGGTCAGCGTAGTGCCCCTGCTGATCGGCGAACATGCTCCACGTGTCGACGAACGCCACCTCCGGGTGCAGGGCGGCCCGGGCATGGTCGATCGAGTCGATGAGCTCGATGTCCCCGCTGTACGGGGGGTCGCGCATGATCGGCATGCCGATCCACGCGACGTGGGTGCCGTTCGCGGCAGCGATCGTCATCATCCGGTCGACGCGCTCGCTGTAGGCCTGCTGCCAGTCCGGATCGTCGAACGGGATCCGCTTGCCGGAAGCCGTGGACATGGTCTGCGGGTCGTTCCCGCCGAGCATGACGATCACGACGTCCGGTCGGTACTGCTCCATGAACCCGGAAAGCGTGCCGGGCCAGTCGTAGTAGTCGGGACGGGACAGCCCGGTCGAGCTCAACCCCTTGGGGATGACCTGGAAGTAGGAGCCGTCGGTGATCCCGGCGAGACCGGTCTCGAGGTCCTCGGCGTAGTGGTCGCCGACCACGAGCACCTGGAGCGGGTCATCCGCCGTGGGCACCCGCAGCGGCGGGAGCTGCCCCGCTCCACTCGGAGTGGTGGTCGACGCAGCGGAGGTGGCCGCAGCGGAGGTGGCCGCCGCGGAGGTGGCCGCCGCGGAGGTGGCCGCCGCGGAGGTGGCCGCCGGCCCGGGTGCCGGAGCCGCCTGCATCAGCGAGATCGCTCTGA
>DATLUW010000657.1:0-4121 GCA_035577825.1 Actinomycetota bacterium
CACGTCACGAGCCGGGTGACCAACCCGGTCTCGGACGCGACCGGCCTCACCCGGATCGTTCCGTCGAGCGGCTGGCGAATCTACACCGTGGCAAGCTCGATGCCGAAGTTCGACCCCGCCTCCTGGCGGCTCCGCATCGACGGGCTCGTCGAGCGCCCGCTCGAGCTCTCCTACGAGGAACTCCTCGCACTGCCGAAGGCCGTGCAGGTCTCGACCTTCCACTGCGTGACCGGATGGATCGTGAACAACGTGCGCTGGGGTGGCGTCCGCTTCCACGACCTGCTCGCAGCAGCGAAGCCGCTGCCGCGAGCCGAAGCGCTGCATTTCGTCTCGGCCGAGAAGCCCTACGACGACTACCTGGAGAGGCGCCAGGTGCGGCTCCGGGACGTGATGCTCGCCTACGAGCTGGACGGAAAGCCCCTTCCCCGCGAGCACGGCGCCCCCGCGCGCGTCGTGATCCCAGAGATGTACGGCTATAAGAACGTGAAGTGGGTGGAGCGGATCGAACTGGTCGCGAAGCCCGGCTCCGGGTACTGGGAGCAGCGCGGCTACGACGTCAACGCCTGGGTCGGACGCTCGAATGGCTATGCCTAGCGCGACCCACGCCGCAGAGGCTCGCCCGCGCTACGTCGCACGGTTCACGCTGACCGAGCGGCTCCTCCACTGGGTGCACGCGAGCGCGTTCTTCGTCCTGCTCGGCTCCGGACTCGTCCTCTACCTCCCCTCGCTCTCCACGGCGATCGCCAGGCGGCCGCTGATCAAGGACATCCACTTCTGGACCGGGATCTGCTGGGCGGGAGCCATCCTCCTCATCGCCATGCTGGGCAACCGGCGTGCACTGGCTCGGACCGCCCGCGAGATCGACCTCTTCGACCGCGACGACCGCCGCTTCCTCGCCGGCGACACCCACCGCCCACAAGGCCGCTTCAACGCCGGCCAGAAGGTCAACGCCATCCTCACCGCAGCATTCGCCACCCTGTTCTTCGTATCGGGTCTGCTGCTCTGGTACGGCGAGCGTGACACACGCTTCCGGCTCGGCGGCACCGTCTACCTCCACGACACCCTGATGTACCTCTCGATCGTGATCGTCGTCGGCCACCTCTACCTGTCGCTCATCCACCCGACCACTCGACACGCGCTTCGCGGCATTACCGTCGGGACCGTCCGCGAAGACTGGGCCCGGAAGCATCACGCCAAGTGGACGACCTCACCCCGGAATGGACGAAACCGGTGAGCCGCCGCACAATGTCCCACGTCGCATACCGCGGACGTCACTTCCTCGCCCTGCTCTCGACGCTCTGCCTGTTCGTCGTCGGCTGAACAGTCGACCGCGCCCCCGTGCGGGGCGGCTGTGCAGCTGTCACCCGTCGCGTCGGCAGACGCAACGCATCGGCCGAATGACGCCGGCCGGGCCGTCAGGAGCCCCGGGCGACCGAGAAACACGTTTGGCGGATCTCGTGGCTCGGGAGGCAGAGCCGGATCGGATGTGTAAGCGTCCATCCTTCGGTATCCACAAAGGAGGAATCGGATGGCAGTCCTGATTCGCCACCGCGCGGCCGGAATCACCCCGGCGCAGTACGACCAGATCTCGCCGCCACTCCTCGCAGAGCTCAAGGATCAGCCGGGCTTCGTGCTCCACGTCGCCTTCGAAGACTCCCAGGGCTTCTGTGTGGCCGAGATCTGGGACACGAAAGAGCAGCACGACAGCTTCTTCGACGAGAAAGTCGTGCCAAACGTCCCGGCCGAGATCAAGCAGGAGGTAATCAACCTCCACAACGTCTTCGCGGCGTAACCGGTGCCGTAGCACCCTGGATCGGGGGCGGCCGTAGCGCCGCCCCCACCTCACGAGCCGAGGGCGGCGGCCCATCGCCCCGCCGCGGAACCCAACGGACGTGACACCATCGACGCGTGACCGATCACACCGAAGAGGCGAAAGGCAGTTCGCTGCTCGCGGTCCTGCTGGCGATGGCGATGTTCGTGCTCGTCGTCGACACGTCGCTGATGAACGTCTCGATCTCGGCGGTGGTCGACGATCTGGGCACGACGGTGAGCGGTGTCCAGTCGGCGATCGCGCTCGAGGCTCTTGTATCTGCCGCCTTCATCCTGATCGCGAGCAAGGTCGGCGATCTGATCGGGCGCAAGCGGGCGTACGTCCTGGGCCTGCTTGCCTATGCCGTCGGTGCACTGGCGATGACGCTCGCCCAGAGCCTGACCCCGGTGATCATCTTCTGGGCGGTCATCGGCGGCCTGGGTGCGTCGTTGCTGCTGCCCGCAATGCAGTCCCTGATCCACGGGAACTTCGAAGGGGCGGCTCGCAAGCGGGCGTACGCGCTGGTCGGGGCCTCGGCTGCGATCGCCGCTGCTGTCGGCCCGCTGCTCGGCGGCTTCGTCACCACGTATCTGTCCTGGCGGGTCGGGTTCGGGATCGAGGTCGTGGTCATCGCGGCAATCCTCTCCGGCATCAAGCTGGTGCACGACGTGCCGTACACGGGACCCCGGCAGATCGACGTGGTCGGCGCGATCCTGTCCGTCCTGGGCATGGGGGGCGTCGTCCTTGGCATCCTCGTGTGGCAGGAAGGGGGCGAATACGTCGGATTGCTGATCGCGATCGGGGCGGTCGGCCTCGCGTTGTTCGCCTACTGGCTCGTGCGCCGCAAGCGTCAGGGGAAGCCGGCGCTGATCGACCCCGGGCTGTTCACGTTCCCGCATTTCACGACCGGGATCTCCCAGCAGATGCTCCAGCAGATCACGCTGGGCGGCGCGATGATCGTGCTCCCGATCTTCCTGCAGATGACGCTCGAGTACAACGCGATGGAGGCGGGCCTGACGCTGGCTCCGCTCTCGCTCAGCATGTTCGCCGTCGCGCTCTTGGCCGGGCGGAGGTCGGGAACGCGGCGGCCCGCCAACCTCGTCCTGGTGGGATTCGCGCTCAGCACCGTCGGCATGGCGCTGATCATCCCGTTCGTGCCCAGGGTGCACTCCGGCTGGGCGCTGCTCGTCCCGCTGCTGATCACCGGGTCGGGCCTCGGACTGCTCGTGTCGCAACTCAACAACTACACCCTGTCGCCGATCGAGGAGGAACGGGTCAGCGAGGCAGCGGGAGTGAACTCCGCGGCAGGGTCGTTCGGGCTGTCATTCGGGCTGGCGGTGGCCGGAGGAATCATGCTCGCGACCCTCTCGCTCTCGTTCACCAACCAGACGAACGAGAGCGCGGTGATCCCACCGGCGCAGCAGCAGCAGATCGCGGACACGCTGGAGGACGACGCCCAGGTGATGAGCAACTCGCAGCTCGAGCCGCTGCTCGCCGCGGAACCCGAGGACGTTCAGGCGGAGATCCTTCGCATCAACAAGCACGCGCGAAATCTGTCCCTTCAGGTGGCGCTACTCGTACCGTTCCTCGCCAGCCTCCTCGGGGTGCTGAACGCGTTCCGGATGAGACGGCTCCCAGACCCGGTGCCCGCCAGCGCGATCGAAGGTGTGGCCCTGGGCTAAGCGTGGGCTGCGCTTGTCTCCGGCTGCCGCACCGGAGTCCGACGTCGCAGGTACCACTTCCACAACTCGGAGAGCAGGACGACGCTCAGCGGCACGATCAGGCACACGCCCCACTGGGCACGCGTCAGGCCGGTCGTCTGCAGGAACCGGTTGAAGACGTCCATCTCGGTGCCGAGGACGATCGCCGCGACCGACATGCCGCTGAACATGAGGAACTTCCGGTCGGAGAACGAGTCCATGCTGAACACGGTCCGGCGCTCGTCGAGCGCGGTGAACGAGAACAGGAGGTTCGCGATCGAGAAGGTGGTCAGAGCCATCGTGCGGGCAACCGCTGCCCCGTGGTGGTCGTCGGCCCACCATGCGATCCCGACCGTTCCGACGGCCATCGCCAGTCCCGCGATACCGATCCAGACGAAACGCAGCTTGTCGAGGATCGGCTCGTCCGGGTCGCGCGGTGCTCGCTGCATCAGGTTGTCCGCGAACTTGCCGTAGCCGAGGCCGATCGCCTGGAAGACCTGGGTCGTGAAGTTCAGCCACAGCGTCTGGAGCGGCACGAAAAGGACGCCGGCGGCGACGTTGAAGATGGCGGCGCCGAGGAAGGCGAGGACCATTCCGGAGAGCACGCCCAT
>DATLUW010000658.1:0-2527 GCA_035577825.1 Actinomycetota bacterium
TTGGTCGTGATCGGCGTGCACACGCCCGAGTTCCCGTTCGAGCACGACGAGGCCAACGTCCGTCGCGCCGTGGAGGACATGCGGGTCACGTGGCCGGTTGCCCTGGACCCCGACTACGGAGTATGGAACGCCTTCGCCAACCGGTACTGGCCCGCGATCTACATCGCCGATGCCGAGGGACGTATCCGCCACCACCAGTTCGGCGAGGGCGAGTACGCCGAATGCGAACGGGTCGTCCAGCGGCTGCTCCGGGACGCCGGGCGCGAGCGCGTGCCCGACGACTTGGTCCCCACCACCCCGACCGATGGGTTCGAGGCCCAGGCCGACTGGATGAACCTGCGCTCACCGGAGAGCTATCTCGGCTACGAGCAGGGCCGGAACTTCGCGTCGCTCGACGGCCTCGAGCTCGACCGGCCGCACGTCTTCGTTGCTCCGGGCGGGCTCAGGCTCAACTCTTGGGCCTTGGCGGGGAACTGGACGCTCCAGCCCGGTGCCAGCGTGTTGAACGAGGCAGGTGGGCGGCTTTCCTTCCGCTTCCACGCCCGCGACGTCCACCTCGTGATAGGAGCGGGAGCGGACGACGCCTCCGTCGGGATCCAAGTGCTCCTCGACGGCGAACCGCCGGGCGCCGCACACGGTCTCGACGTCGACGAGCACGGCCGGGGATCTGTGGCCTGGCCGCGCCTCCACCAGGTGATCCGTCAGCCCGACCCAATCACCGAGCGCACGATCGGGATCACGTTCGACGCCCCCGGCGCCGAGGCCTACTGCTTCACATTCGGCTAAGTACGTCCTGCCCACCGGGCAGAAGCGTGCCGGATGAGGCCTCTCGCGGTCACGGTCTGGGAGCCCACCGGCCACCGACCAGACGCAGGGCCACTGGTGAACATGAGGACACTGAGCCTCGAGGAGGCTCAGGCCCCGGTGCTAGGGGCGTGGAGGCTCATTGACGGTTACCGGTGCTGAGCTCGTTCAGCTCGAGGCCCTCGGGCATGGAACGGGTCAGCCGCGGCGCCCCGTGGCCGCCCGCGCTGTCCCGACTGGCGACCTTGAAGATCGCCATTTGCATAACGGGAGCGGGTGGACCGGAGGCGCCCTGTCCGTTGCGAACCAACTGCAGAAGCCGGCGGCCTGGGCGGCACCGGTGCGTGCAGCCCCCGGATCCGCTATCGGACCCTCGTTCAGCCAGGGCTGCCCCCGACCGCGTGGTCTGGGGGCTTCAGCGTCCTGACCAGCGCCGTAGCAGATTCCCTGGAATGCGAACCGACGCGTCAGGATGGTGTCTCGTCCGCCTTGAGCGTGGTCAGGACGTCCAGCTCGATCTGCACCGTCCTCGACACGAGCCAGCCCCCGGCCTCCAGGGCCAGGTTCCAGCTCGCACCGAAGTCCTCCCGGTCGATCTGCGTTCTCGCTGAGTAGCCGGCGCGCGGGTTCCCCCAGGGATCCTGGCTCATTCCGTTGAACTCGCCGTCGAGCTCCACCGACTTGGTGACGTCACGGATCGTGAGGTCGCCGGACAGCGAGATGCGTCCTTCGCCCGGGAACTCGAGCTTCGTGCTGCGGAACCGGAGGTCGGTGAAGCGGTCGACGTCGAGGAAGTCCGGCGAGCGCAGGTGCTTGTCGCGATCCGCGTTCCCCGTGTCGATGCTGGCCGCCTTGATGGTGATCTCCGCGCTGGAATCCTCCGGGCGCTCGGCCACCTGGACGAATCCCGAGAACTCGGAGAAGTGCCCCCGGACCTTCGTGACCATCAGGTACTTGGCCACGAACGCGATCGAGGTATGGGCCGGATCGATCTCCCACCGGCCAGGAGCTGGTGCTTCACTCCCGCCGATGGTTCTCGTCGCCATCTTGTCGCTCACGTCGCCTCCTCGCTGCCGCAACAGCCTGCATCATCGCGGCGGGGTGAACTGACGCACAGACGGTCCCCACCGATCAGCGGCTCGTAGGATGGTTCGCCCAATCCGCAGGAGGCGCTACGGCAGCGGCTGTCCCGGCTCCCCCACGGAAGCGGCGAGAAGCGCCGGGTTCGGTGACGCGGCGAACACGGCGAAGTTGGTCAGGAACAGCGTCTTCCTCTCGCCCATGCCCGTCCCGAACGCCGGGCTCGCCGGATTCTCCAGTCCATCGGCCGAGGTGGCGAGCGTCGTGATCGAACCACCGGGGTCGACGCAGAGGAGCGTGCTCTGGGAATTCACGGCCACGTAGATGTTGCCGTGCACGCTCAGCGCGACGCCGTCTGCCCCGAAGAGGTTCGGCCCCTGTGCGATGACCGCCGGTGTGCCGGCGCTGCCGTCGCGTTCCACCGGGATGCGGACGAGGCTCCCGCCCTCGGTGTTCGAGACGATCACCCGTCCATGGCGGAGGGCGATCCCATTGGCGCCGAGGGGAAAGCCCAGGCCCGCGGCGCCGTTGCCCTGGAGCAACGGGCTCTGCGCCCAGATGGCGGCTGAGCCCCCTCGTGGAATCCGCCACACCGCTCCACTGATGCTGTCGGTCGCGTAGATCGTGCCCTGCTTGTCGAGGG
>DATLUW010000659.1:0-6754 GCA_035577825.1 Actinomycetota bacterium
GACGACGACCTCCGGGAGGCGCTCGAGGGCATGGCCGGCGAGGCGTCCCCGCCGCCCATGGCTCCGCAGGGGGTGCTGGCTTCCGCCCGCCGCCGCGTCGCGAGGAACTCGGCCGGGTTGCTGGTCGCGCTGGTCGTGGTCGCCGGCGGGGTTGCCGCCGGCGTCGAGCTGACGAACGGCAGCGACCGGACGCCGATTCCGGTCGGCTCGAGCGAGACACCGTCGCCCGGGGAGTCATCCGGGCCGACGTCCTCGGCGACGAACGCACCGCCGACCACCGTTCCCGCGACTTCGGCTCCCGGCACCGGCTCCCCGGCGACGTCGAACCCGGTGCCCGCACCCTCCTTGGGACAGTGGTCGGGCCCAAGCGACACCATGGTCTTCGTCGACGGCGTGATCTACCGGTTCGTCGCCGGATCGACCCAGCCGGCGGTCGTCGGGATCGTGCCGGACGACACCGCCCTCCAGCCACCGGTCCGGACGCCCTCAGGCGTAGTCGTCCTCGGAGGCGCGGGCGGCCGCGACAGCCGACTCTGGCTGATCCCGGCCGAGGGAGGTGCCGCGGAGCTCCTCGCTTCGCGCGTCGACGGGTTCGCCGTGTCGGCGGACGGTTCCCGGATCGCCTACTCGGAGCTCGACGTGGATCCGGGGATCTCGGTCCTCTGGGAGGGCCCCCTCGCCGCGATCAGGAATGTCCGTTCCGGCGCGAATATCGACGCGGATGTCCGGATCGTGGGATTCGCCGGCACCGACGTCGTGGTGGCGACCGGTGACGGGGCGGCGGCTTCTGCGGCGCTGTGGACACCCGGACAGACCTCGGTCCAGAAGCTTCACGGCTATGGGGACGCGATCGCCACGGATCCGGCGAGCGGTTTCACCGTGCTCACCGAGGGCGACGGCCGGTGCTGGGTGATCGCACGGCTCGGGCCGACCGGCAACGCGGGGGGGAACGGGCCTCCCAAGCGGGGTGACGGGTGCGGCATCGCGCAGGCCGCGTTCGAGCCGGGCGGAGACGCGGTGGCCGGGGTCATCCTGACCTCCGAGGACCGGAGCGGCCCACAGCGTTTCCTGCTCGAAGGCACGACGTCGCAGCTCGGCGGTGAGACCGTCGTCGACGGTGCGTTCCAGACCTGGTGGAAGGGAACCGAGGGCGGCGCGCCCACCATCCTGGTGTTGTCCGAACCTCAACCGAACACGGTCACCGTCGTCCGATGCGTCGAGTCCGAACAGCTGTGCTCGAGCGATCCGGTCTGGACCGCGACGGGCACCGGAGATCCGGGAACGGCGTGGATCGTCGAAGAGCGCCCTGCAGCGTGACCGACCTCGATCAGAGCTCGAGGGGGTCTCGTTCCACGATCGAAAAGACACACAGGTCCCGCTGAGGGTCAGGCCTGCTTGGCGAGGTCGAGGAGCTGCTGTTCCCAGGTCGTGTTGTGGATGGCCCGGCCCAGGAACGCAGAGCGCGTCCATTGGAGGTAGTCGAGCTTGCGGACGGCCGCGCGGTAGCGGGCCCACTTCCCGGTCGCGATCTGGTCGTCGGTGAGGTAGATCGGCTCGCGGCGGAAGTTCAGCGTGAGGAGCGCCCGGTTGAGCCGGGCGATCCCGGCCGTCACCGCGTCGGCGAGCGATGCGTCGCCGGCCTGCCGCGCGGCCTCGAACTGGTCGGGAGGCAACAGGCGGAACACGTACGTCGCGTGGCCCTTCTCGGAGGTGATCTCCTGGGCGACGGCGTTGAGCGGGCGCCCGCCGTCGGCGAGCGGCGTGAAGAACCACATGATCGTTCGGTCGCGGCCGGTCTCGTCCTCGGTCACGCCGGCGACGTTCTCGTCGCCCGAGCCGTCCTCGGACCCATCCGTCGCCGGCGGGGACGTCCCGCCTGCGGCCGGCTGGTGCGGGGACGCCGCCTGCGCCATCGCCTCGGCGACCGCGGCCTTGGCCGCCTCCGATGCCGCGGCGGAGGCGGCACCCGACATCTGCTCCTGCATCTGGGCCATCATCGCGCCCATGCCCGGCTGCATCCCGGCCGACCGGCCGGCGGACTCCATCCGCGAGGCCGATTGGGCGTCGCGCGCGTGCTCGAGGTGCCCGACCCGCGACGTCCCCGCATCCGGTCCCTCCCATGACGTGCCCGGGCCGGCAGCGTTGTCGTCCGGGGACTCCGTCAGCACGGACTTCACCCCGAGCGCCACCCACCCCGGCGGCGACATCGACGTGAGCCGGTCGTAGGTCGACTGGAGGTCGGCGGTTCCCATCACCGCGTCCACGAGCCGCGGCCACACGCCCGGCGCGATGGCGTCGATCTCGCGCTGCTGCACCGCCCGCCCGTCGCGCATCCGCGACGCCACCTTCGAGAGCACCGCCGGCTGCAGCCCCGGCACCAGGTACCCCAGCGACCGGGCAGTCCGCGCGGCCAGTGAGTCGAGGTTCCGCTGCAGCTCCTTCACGAACTCCTGCGACCGCTTCCCCATCATCCCGAACACGTGCTGGGCCCCGTCGTCCACCAGCACGTGGGTCTGGTACAGGTCCTCGTCGAACCGAACCTCCTCGACGAACGAGTACGGCACCCCCCACATCACGCCGCGTTCGGGCACGACGACCACCAGGTCCTCGAACACCCGGATCTCGCACACGACCGGCTCGACGGCGCCGCCGGGGAAGTACCGAGCGGACGGGAACGTGTCCCGCAGGTTCACCCCGGTCAGCAACAGGTCGTGCTGCAGCACGTCGTTCCGCAGCCGCCGCACGTCGGCCAGTACCTGCCCATACGCCTTGCCGAGCATCGACAGGTCGTAGCGCACCCAGGCGAAGTCGGTCAGATGCAGCGTGTAGTCCTCGTCCCAGACGTCGTCGAGGTCGAGGTACGCGATCGTGATCGGCGACCCGGAATCAGGAACCAGGGTCACCGAGTCCTCGGCGACCTCCACCGAGACGCCGACCGTCGGCATGCCGGAGCCGTCGGGTTCGACGACGGTGAGCTGTCCGCGGTACGCCACGAGCGTTCCGGAGATGAGACCGCTAGACCTGCTGGAGCAGGTTGTTCCCACATTCGGGACAGAACTTCGTCCCGCGCTCGGATTGGGTGCCGCACTTCGCGCACACGACCGGCATGGTCAGCGCCTGGCCGCAGTTCTCGCAGAACTTGCCGGACGGCGAGGCCTCCGCGCCGCAGTGCGGACAGAGCGCGACCTGCTTCTGCTCGACGTTGACGTCCCCCGTCATGTCCACGGCGTCGACCTTGGTCTTCAGCTGATCCAGCCGGGCCTGCGACTGCAGGACGCCGATCTCCTGCTCGACCTTCGGCGCGTCGTTGACGCACATGTTGAACTCGGTGTTCCAGCAGATCTCCTTGCAGACCCACTGGCCGCACCGGTGGCACTGGTTGAACAGCGGCGCGACCTCCTGCACGGCCGCCTGCAGCGCCTTGTCCTTGGCGGACGACTCGGTCAGGTCGTGGAGCTGGTCGGCGCCGTACTGCGCGTTCCAGAACCTCCCGCCGAGCATGCCGCCCAGGCCACGGGCCACCTTCGCCCCCACCCCGAGCGGGTTCGTCTTGAACCCGGACTTGTAGCCGTTGCCGCAGCGCTCGCAGAAGAACTCGAACTGGAACCCGGCCTCGGTGGAATGGTCGGTGTAGTTGTCGGTGAACGGAACCGGCGTGGGCACGGAATCGAACCTCCCTATCTGATATCCCCTCTGTGTCGCCCAAGTGTAGGTGGCGGACCCCCAACTGGAAAGGGTCGATCGCCGAGGGCTGGGAAGGCCGACTCGGCACTACCATGCGGCAATGCCGAGCCGGATCGACCCGGGGGAGTTCCCGGCGCCGGGGCGCGGGCGGCGCGCGTGGTGGCTGCGCGAGGCGCTGGCGAACGATCCCGGAGCCGAGTGCCCGCCGCTCCGCGGCGACGTGGAGGCCGACGTCGTGATCCTCGGCGGCGGGTACACGGGCATGTGGACGGCAATGTTCCTCACCCAGGAACAGCCCGGCATCCGCGTCGTGATCCTCGAGCGGGACATCTGCGGCGGCGGGCCGAGCGGCCGGAACGGTGGTTTCCTCACGGGCTGGTGGGACGAGCTCCCCGAGCTGGTGGAGATGTTCGGGGAGGACCGGGCGCTCGCGGCGTGCCGCGCGCTGGGGCGGAGCATCCGTTCGATCGGCGAGTGGTGCACCGAGCACGGCGTGGACGCCTGGTATACGGCGGGCGGCTACCTCGACGTCTCGACGTCGCCGGGCCAGGACGGCGCGTGGCGGACCTCTGTGGAGGCGGTCACCAGGCTGGGCGCAGGCGACGAGTACGTCGAGCTGTCGCAGGCCGAGGTCCTGCGCAGGTGCGCATCGCCCGTGTACCGGGGCGGGGTGCTCATGCGCGACGGCGCCACCGTTCAGCCCGCCCGGCTCGCCCGCGGGCTGCGGCGGGTGCTCCTCGAGCGCGGCGTCCGGATCTTCGAGGGATCACCCGTGCACAGGTTCCGCGCCGGGCCGCCAGCGGAGGCCGAGACCGCGGGCGGTACCGTCCGGGCCGGCCAGGCGGTCATCGCGCTGAACGCGTGGGCGAGCGGGTTCCGTTCGCTGCGGTCGAGGCTGGTGGCGTTCGGCAGCTACATCGTGCTGACTGCACCGGCGCCCAATCTGCTCGAGGAGCTCGGGTGGACCGGCGGCGAGTGCATCACGGACTCGCGGTCGTCGCTGCACTACTACCGGACGACCAGGGACGGGCGGATCGCGTTCGGGGGCGGCGGCGGGCGCGGAGCGCTCGGTTCGACCGTCGGCGCGAGGTTCACCGACGACGTCGAGTCGGCGCGGAGGGCGGCGGCCGGCCTGCGGCGGACGTTCCCGTCGTTCCGGGACGTGCCGATCGAGGACGCCTGGGGCGGGCCGATCGACATGTCGCCGTCGCACCTGCCGTTCTTCGGGACGTGGCCGAACGGGAACGTCCACTTCGGCGCGGGCTACAGCGGCAACGGCGTCGCGCCCAGCCACCTCGGCGGGCATGTCCTCGCCGGCATGGTCGCGGGGCGCGAGGACGAATGGACGTCGCTGCCGCTCGTCGGGAACCTGCCGGCGCCGTTCCCCCCGGAGCCGCTGCGGACGATGGGCGGGTTCTTCGTCCGCGAGGCGATCGTGCGGATCGACGACGCCGACGAGACGGGCCGACGCCCGAGCCCGCTCGCGCGGCTGGTCGCGCGGACGCCGCGAATGCTGGGCTACCACTGGGGCCCGCGGTAGCCCGAACCGCCCGGGGCGAACCTACTCGGTCTTCTCGAACGGGTTGGTCGGCTCGAGCATCTGCACCTCGATCGGCGCGACCTCGGCGGCAAACCGGTCGGCGTCTGCGGGCGTCCCCACGACGAACCCGTAGTGCATCGGCACCGCGAGCTTCGGCTGCTGCGCCTTGACCAGCTCGGCCGCCTCCGGCACGTCCATCGTGTACGTCCCGCCGATCGGAACGAACGACACGTCGACCTTCACCGAGTCCAGCTCGGGCACGTGATCGGTGTCGCCGGCGTGGTAGTAGCTGTACTCGCCCAGCTCGAGGATGAAGCCCACCCAGTTGTTCGAACGCGGGTGCATCTCCAGGCGCTCCTCGACGACGTTGTAGGCGGGCACGCACTGGTAGCGGATGCCGCCGGCCTCGCCCGAGTCGCCCGGCGCGATCGGCGTCACGTTGCCGGAGAGCTCGGCCGCGATGTCGTGTGGGGCCACGATCTTGGTCGAACCCTCGCGCACCACCTTGTCCAGCGACTCCGGGTCGAAGTGGTCCCCGTGGGCGTGCGTGATGAACAGGACGTCCGCGGGCGGCTCGGCCGTCACGCCCCACGGGTCGATGTACACGTTGATCCCGTCGCCCCTCCACAGGTACGACGACTGCCGGTGCCACGTGAACCGGTCGAGCATCAGCGATCACCCCTTCTCGGTGCGAACCAACACGGCCGCCGGTGCGGCCGAAGCCGTCCCGTAGTCTGGCCCACGATGGCGAAAACACGCGACTCGGCTGCTCCGCAGGGGGACGACGGCCGCCGCGACGGTGACGTCGGGCCGCCGAGCGGGGCGCGGCGTTCGATCCACCTGATCAAGCGGAACCGCGACTTTCGGCGGTTCTACACGGCGCAGCTGATCTCGTTCGCCGGGGACTGGTTCCTGATCGTGGCGCTGTACGGGCTGGTGCTCGACACGACGGGCTCGGCGTTCCTGGCCTCGCTGATCCTCGTCGCGGAGCTGGCGCCGCAGTTCTTCGTGGCGCCGATCGGCGGCGCGCTCGCCGACCGGATGAACCGCCAGGTCCTGATGGTGGTCTGCGACCTCGCCCGCGTGGTGCTGTGTCTCGGGTTCCTGCTGGCAGGGCCGGGCTCGATCTGGGTGATCTACCCGCTGCTGGCGTGCGTGGCGGTGTTCTCGGCGGCGTTCGAGCCGACCTCGAATGCCGCGGTCCCGAACCTCGTCGACCCGGACGACCTCCCGACGGCGAACGTCCTCGTCGGCTCGGCGTGGGGCGTCATGCTCGCCGTGGGGGCGGGGATCGGCGGCGTGTTCACCGCCGTCTTCGGGCGGAACGCCGCGTTCGTCGCGGACTCGCTGTCGTTCCTGCTCTCGGGCGTGCTGCTGGCGAGCATCCACCGGCCGTTCTCGGAGGCGCGCGAGCAGGAGGAGCACGTCGGCGTGCTCGAGGCCACGATCGAGACCGTCCGGTACGCGCGGTCGGACGGCCGTGTCGTGGCGCTGCTGGCGGTGAAGGGTGGGTTCGGGCTGGCGGGCGGC
>DATLUW010000660.1:0-3077 GCA_035577825.1 Actinomycetota bacterium
TCTCGATAACGTCGACCTGCTAGAGGCCGTCCTCCCGCGCATCGCGGAGCTCGGCGTCGCCGTCGTCTCCTGCGAGGTGACCGAGCACCGCCTGTACCTGAAGGTCGTCGACCGCCGGATCGAGCGCGACATGCCCCTCCCGATGGGCACCGGCCACGCGCGGTTCGACACGCTCTCGCCCGCCCTCGTCGTTTCCAACTCCGAGGTGGGCTCCGGCGCGCTGAGCGTCCAATCCTCGGTCTACACGGGCGGCTGCACGAACTTCATGGTCATCAACGAGCGGTCGGTCCGCAAGTACCACGTGGGCGCGCGGGCGGACCTGGGCGAGGAGATGTACGCCCTCCTGTCGGACGAGACCCGCCGGATCACGGACGAAGCGCTGTGGCGGCAGCTGGGCGACGTGGTGTCGGGCGCGTTCGACGTCGCGAAGTTCGACGCCCAGGTCGAGAAGCTGAAGAGCGCTACGGAGGATCAGATCGAGTCCGACCCCGTGAAGGTGGTCGAACTTACCGCGAAGAAGTTCGGATTCACTGACGCCGAGCGCGGGTCGGTCCTAACTCACCTGATTCGTGGGGGTTCGTTGAACCGCTACGGTCTCACGAACGCGATTACCCGCGCGGCGGAGGACTTGCCTGATTACGACCGCGCGAGCCGGTTTGAGCAGGTCGGCGGCCAAGTGATCGAGCTCCCCCGCTCCGAGTGGGCGCAGTTGGCCCGCGCTGCGTAAAAGGAGAACCCCATGCCGAGGTGGACTCCGGAGGCGCGAGCCGCAGCGTCCGAGAGGATGAAGAAACGGTTCGCCGCTGATCCGGAATTACCTCGGCGCATGGGCGCCGCTGCGGATACACCTGAGAAGCGGCAGCGTTCGTCCCTGAGACTTCTAGACTTGTGGAAAGACCCCGCGTATCAGCAGGCCCAGTCCGAGATGTCTTCGGCAACCAACCTGATACGTTTCAGCGACCCCGCCGCGCGAGCTCGTCAGTCCGCAGCGATAACTCCCTTCGCGACTTCACCAGAGGGTCGCGCGATACGCTCGAAAGTTTCGAGTGAGAATTGGAAAGATCCGGAGATCCGTGCCCGAATGCTCGCCG
This sequence comes from Actinomycetota bacterium, assembly GCA_035577825.1. GTDB lineage: Bacteria > Actinomycetota > UBA4738 > UBA4738 > JACQTL01 > DATBHM01. Next base: position 1,092 of record DATLUW010000660.1, read on the forward strand.
GTCGTGATGACCCCGAGTATAGAAAGATGAAGTCGGAAGGCGCCACTCGTTCTTGGGAAAATCCGAGCGAAGGCCGCGAACGCGGTCGCCGCAAGATGGCCGAGCGTAATTCTTCACCCGAGGGTTGTCGTCGTAGTGCGGAGTTCATTCGTCGCGGTGGCGGCTGGAAACGAGGGAAGTACGAGTGCCGCCGGGGCCGCATCTTCGCGATGCGCTCCGGGTGGGAGATCGCCGTTGCGCGTTGGTTAGACCAACGTTCCTACGACTGGGATTACGAGCCGTTCTACATCCCTCTCCCTGACGGTTCCGCCTATGTGCCTGACTTCGTTCTCGTTGACGGTCGCATCCTCGAAGTCAAGGGGCAAACTTCTGGCCGTGGCGTCGAGAAGGTTAAACTCTGTCGCTCGCTGGGCTACCGCGTGACTCTTCTCGATCACAAGTTCCTGCGGTCGTCTAGGTCTCATCGATAAGAGAGGTAAGGCGTTATGATCAATTCGTTCGAGGCCCTGGGCGGCAAGATCATCGAGCTCCCGCGCGCCGAGTGGGCGCAGATCGCCGAGGGCCGCGCCCTCGCGGCGTAAACCCCCTCCCAGGCCCGGCCGTGGGCTAACTCCCCCCACGGCCGGTTCTCCACGCCGTCGACGCCCGAACGGTGGGAACCCTCGGGCTACCCTACGAAGGAGCATGGTAGATGATCCCCACCTACGCCTCGCTGGTCCGCCGCTTCGGCCTCACCTTCCGCCCCGACTTCCCGGCGTACGCCTATGGCGAGCATCCCAACGCCTACCACGGCACGGAGGTCCAGGTTCACGACGGCGTCGTCCGCGCCGCCTTCGCCGAGTACGAGGCCGGCATGCCTTCCGCCCCACTGGACCCCTACGACGCCGCCCTCGCCATCTGGCGCGAGGACGGCCTCCTGGGCGCGGGCGACCCCGGCCCGCCGGCCTTCCGCGTCGCACACGAGGCGTACCTCGCGCGCCGCGTCGCCCCCCAAACCCCCCGGCCCTCCGAGGTCACGTTTACCTCGTCCCCGACCGGGCGCCCGCGCATCGCGCTCCAAGATCTCCTCGTCCCGGTCGAGACTTATTATCGCGAGACACGGGACGCGATCAAACTGGGCGCAGCCGGCGGGGGCGCCCAGGCGCTCCAGGACATGGACGCCGCCCGCGACCGCCTCGTCGCCTGGTTCGCCGAGCGCGGCGTGGACGTGATCCCATGAAGGTCCTGACCCAGCGAGCGTTCGACCTCATGCGGTCCGAGGGCCGGATCGACTGGCGCAACGGCCGCCCCCACCTCCGGCTCGGCGGCGCGGCGCCGCCCGGCGCGGCCCCCCTCGAGGAGGTCGAGGTCGCGCTCTCCGGCGAGCGCGCGTGGGACTGGGACCCCGCGGCCGACCGCGTCCACCCGTGGCGACTGGTGACGGAGCCCCGGCGGTGACTGACCTTCTCCGCGGCCTCCGTCGCCCGACCGAGTACGACGCCAGCGAGCTCACGGTCCCCCGCGCGTTCACGCTGACGTCCCTGGTCGCGCTCCGCTACCGCGACGCCCCCGACACGACGGTCGAGGGCCGTGCCGCCGCGCAGGAGATCGCCGACGCCATCCTCGCCCTCGCTAATGCATGGGAGGTACCGTTATGAGCACGAAGCCAGACAATGGTGACATTACCAACTGGGGTGTGGTCTACTGGCCCAGGATTAAAGATTACGTGATCGTGGGAGAGTGGAAAGCCAGTCGAGATGAAGGTAACTTCATCCGCACTTCGCCGATTATGATCCTTAACCTTGCTGAAAAATTGGTCGAGACGCGGAACTCAATCTATCACTTGGTTGGCCCGTCGGACCACGAGGCTGCTCAAGCGGCGTTCAGCGCGCGTTATTTTAACCTCTAGCAAGTAGGTTTACTTTACCGCCAAACTAAGGTATGATCAGCCCACCTACGCAACCCAAGGGGAGCTTCCCATGACCACCGAGACCGTACCCGCCCTCG
>DATLUW010000661.1:0-2156 GCA_035577825.1 Actinomycetota bacterium
GGAGGGGGCGGCGAGGGTCCGGATGGTCAGGGCAAGGGCTCCGGTAGCGGCTTCGGGATGAGCGCTCGACCCGTGGGAGCGTTCCTGATCCAGGGGAACGACCTGACCTGGCGCCCCGCGGTCGACGTCAACCGGGTGGTCCTCGGGGCCCAGGTCGTGGCCGTCGTCGCGCTGCTCACCATCCGAACCGTCGTGAAGGCCCGGGCGAAGGCTCGACGATAGCTCGTCGAGATGGGCTCGCTGGCCACGGAACGCCGGTGTCCTGCGAGCCCTGGCGCCCAGCCTCAATGATGTTCCTTGTAGCGGCAGGGGGAGGCGACACGCCAGGAGCCGGGATCATGAGCAGCGTGCAAAGGCTCAGATTCGGGCCCGTCCACGCCGTACGGCTCGCCGGGATCATCCGGCAAGAGCCGTAACCAGGGCTTCCAGCCGCCTTTTTGTGAAGCTTCTCCGGTCGTATGGCCGAGCCCCAGCCACACGAGCAGGATCCAGCAATCGCGGGGCGACGTCGGCTCAAGGTCCCAGGGCCACATACCGAGAATCGGGTAGGGACCCGCACGTCCCGAGAGGAGAGGAAGCATGGCCGGGGATGGGGCCAAGCGTCGTGTCCTGATCGTGGAGGACGACCCGGACGTCGCACGGTTCGTCGAGTTGAACCTCGGTTTGGCCGGCTGGGATGTGAGCGTGGTCGGCGACGGCGATGCGGTCATGTCGCAGGCGGAGGAGTTCCTCCCCGACGTGGTGGTGCTCGACGTCATGCTCCCCAACGTCGACGGATTCCGAATCGCGGAGTGCCTGCGGGCCAACCCGCCGACAGCGAAGGCGGGAATCGTCTTCCTCACGGCAAGAGGCCAGACCCAGGACCGGGTGACCGGTCTCACGATCGGCGATGAGTACGTTGTCAAGCCCTTCGATCCCGAGGAGCTCGTCATCAGGATCGAGAAGGTATGGCAACGCGTAAGGCGAAGGTGACAAGGCGACCATCGCCACAAGCGAGGTCTCGCGCCGCCGCGGACCACAGCCAATTCGGGAAGCCTCCCCCTCCCAATCGCCCCTGGCATTCGTACGAGTCGTGACGCGTTCGCGGCATGACGGGTGGAGCGCTCCCGAGGGGGGGCCACCCGAATCAGGACCTCACCCGGTCGATGCGGAGGAACGTTCGAGCTCGGCTGGAACGGCCTCGTCGAGGGCAGGCTCCGCCGTCGGGCCAAAACGCGCGGCGTCGGGGGCGCTCGGTCACGCCATCGAGGTGTTCGAGCAGCTCGGCGCGGGCCCGTGAGCCGACCGAGCTCGCGCGGAGCTGGGGCGGGTCGGCCTTCGGCCTCCGGGGCCGAGTGAGCTCACGGAATCCGAACGGCGAGTCGCCGAGCTCGTGAATAGGGGTTGACCAACAGGGGAGGTGGCCGCGCGGCTGTTCATGAGCGCGAAGACGGAACCTCGCGCGGATCTACCGGAAGCTCGGCATCCATTCCCGTGCCGAGCTGGGCGCTCGGGCGGCGAGCCTGGGCATCGCCTCGGCACGAATGTAGGCGAACACCCGATTCCTTCGACGGGGCCGCGCCTCGGCCAGGACTTTATGACCCTGCAGGATCACGGCGTTGGCTTCGCCGTACGACCCGGACGGCCCGAGGGTCGTGATCCGTTGGGCCGGTCCCGTTAACGACGCATCGAGGTCGCCCGGCGCCGCGAGCGCGGCCTGCATCGCAGCAAACGTCGCGAACGCTGCGCACGCCGACATGGAACCGGGCAGGACAGGACGTGGTTACGCTCCGCCGGGATGAGTGGGCTCCCGACCGGTACGGTCACGTTCGTCTTCACCGACATCGAGGGCTCGACCCTGGCCCTCCAGGCACTCGCCGACCGATGGCTCCCGGTCCTCGAGGACCACAACCGTCTGCTCCGCTCAGCCGTCCGCGAGGCAGGGGGTCTCGACATCCGGACCGAAGGGGACGCCTTGTTCGCCGTGTTCGAGAGCGCCCGCGCGGCCGTGGCCGCCGGGGCTGCGGCCCAGCGAGCCCTGGCAGCACACACCTGGCCTCCCGACGTACCCATTCGGGTCCGGATGGGCATGCACACGGGCGAGAGGGTCGTAGGCGATGACGATTATATGGGACTTGATGTGCATCGCGCGGCGAGGATCGCGACGACGGCCCACG
>DATLUW010000662.1:0-5022 GCA_035577825.1 Actinomycetota bacterium
CGCGCTCGACCTCGCGGAGGAGATGGACGTCCCGCTCGAATGGTTCGCCGTCTCGTCGGGCGCGCGCATCTCGAAGGAGAGTGGCACGGAGAACATGGACTGGATCGGCCGGGTGCTGCGGCGGCTGATCGAGTTCACCCAGGCCGGCCACGAGGTGAACGTGGTCGTGTGCGGCATCAACGTCGGGGCGCAGCCCTACTGGAACGCCGAGGCGACGATGCTGATGCACACGCGCGGCATCCTGATCATGACGGCGCACGGGGCGATGGTCCTCACCGGCAAGGACGCGCTCGACTACTCGGGCGGCGTCTCGGCCGAGGACAACTTCGGCATCGGTGGCTACGACCGGGTCATGGGACCGAACGGCCAGGCGCAGTACTGGGCCGCCGACGTGGCCGAGGCGTGCGGGATCCTCCTCCGCCACTACGAGCACACGTACCGCCGGCCCGGCGAACGGTTTCCGAGGCGGGTCCCGACCGCCGACCCGATCGACCGCGACGTGCAGCCGTCGCCGCACCGGGGGGAGGGCTTCACCACGGTGGGGGAGATCTTCGGCGCGGCCACCAACCCCGACCGGAAGCGGCCGTTCGACATCCGGAGCGTCATGCGCGCCGTCGTCGACGCCGACCACGGCGTGCTCGAACGGTGGGCGAACATGCGCGACGCCGAGACCGTGGTCGTGTGGGATGCGTTCCTCGGCGGGTTCCCCGTCTGCCTGCTGGGCATCGAGTCCAAGCCGGTGCCGCGCCTCGTGCCGGGCGACGCCGACGGCCCGCAGGCCTGGACGTCCGGGACGCTGTTCCCCCAGTCGTCGAAGAAGGCCGCCCGGGCCGTCAACTCGGCGAGCGGGAACCGGCCGCTCGTCGTGCTGGCGAACCTGTCGGGGTTCGACGGCTCGCCCGAGTCGATGCGGAAGGTCCAGCTCGAGTACGGGGCCGAGATCGGCCGGGCCGTGACGAACTTCCGCGGGCCGATCGTGTTCCTGGTCGTCTCGCGGTACCACGGCGGGGCGTTCGTCGTGTTCTCGCAGACCTTGAACGAGAACCTCGAGGTGGCCGCCGTCGAGGGATCCTACGCGTCGGTGATCGGCGGGGCGCCGGCAGCCGCGGTCGTGTTCGCGCGGGAGATCGCCAACCGCGTGGCGGCCGACCCCGCCGTCGTGGAGCTCGAGGAACGACTCGGCGACGCTCCGGCCGAGGACCGCGCCCGCCTGCGGACGCAGCTCGACGAGATCCGGACGCGCGTCCACGCGGACAAGCTCGGCGAGGTGGCGGAGGAGTTCGATGGGGTCCACGACATCCACCGAGCGCTCAAGGTGGGGTCGGTGCACCGGATCATCGAACCCGCCCGCATCCGTCCGTACCTCATCGACGCACTCGAGCGGGGCGTGGCCCGCGAGCTGAACGCATGAAGCGCGAGGCCGCCGGGGTCGAGGTGCTCGTGCTCGCCGACGTCGACATACCCTCGGGCGACGACTGGCTCGACGAGGAGGAACGCTCGACGCTCGAGGGGCTGCACGTACCGAAGCGCCGGGACGAATGGCTGCTCGGCCGGTGGACGGCCAAGCGCGCCGTGGGCGAGTCCCTGGGCATCGCGCCGGAGGTCGTGTCGATCCATCCGGCGCCGTCCGGCGCCCCGGAGGCGCTCGTCCACGGCCACCCCGCGCCGTGCGCCGTCTCGATCACGCACCGGGCGGGCCTGGCCGCCTGCGCGGTCGGCCCGCCGGACCTGGCGCTCGGGTGTGACCTCGAGCTGGTCGAGCCGCGATCGGATGGGTTCGTCGAGGAGTTCCTGACCGAACGGGAGGCGAGGTTCGTGGGGGCGGCGCCCGACCGGGACCTCGCCGCCAACCTGGTCTGGTCGGCCAAGGAGGCCGTGCTCAAGGCCCGCCGGACCGGCCTGCGGGCCGACGCCCGGTCGGTCGAGGTGTCGCCGTCGAAGGCCCGACCCGGCGGCGCGTGGGCGCCATTCGTCTGCATCGACGAGGAATCCGAGGGCTGGCGCGGATGGTGGGCCCGCCGCGAGGACCACGTCCTCACCGTCGTGTCCCGCCCGGCCACCCCCGCGCCGACCGAGCTCGAGGTGGCCCGGTCTTCGCTCGTCCGCGCCGAATCGGATCGCGCGCCGAGCGACCGGTCGTCGTAGCTACCCGGCCGCGACCACCCCGAGCACCTCGTCGCCGTAGCGGTCGAGCTTGGCCGGCCCGATCCCCGGTACGTCGAGCAGCTCCAGCCGGCTGCCCGGCTTGCGGTCGGCGATCTCGGCCAGGGTCGCGTCGTGGAACACGACGTAGGCCGGGACGCCGTCGGCCTTCGACCGCTCGAGCCGCCACTTCCGGAGCCGCTCCAGCAGCGGCCCGTCCGCAGCCACCGCCACCGGTCGAGCCGGCCGGGCGCCCGGGCCCGTCGACCGCGGCGGCTCGTCGCGTGCCCCGGTGATCTCGTCCACGTACGGGCTCCGGCCGTTCCGGGCGTCGCGCGGCCACGACAGGTACAGGTGCCGCCGCGCCCGCGTGATCCCGACGTACAGCAGCCGCCGCTCCTCGCCCTCGTCGGCCTTGCTGCGGCCCGATCGGAACGGCAGTTCCCCGTCCACCAGCCGCGGCAGGAACACCGCGTCGAACTCGAGTCCCTTCGACCGGTGGTACGTCAGCAGGTTCACGCCGCGCCCGGACTCCTCGGCCGCGAACCGCCGCCCGAGCTCCGCGAGGAACTCCGCGACGCCCTCGGAAGGGTGGGCCGCCCCGAATTCCGACGCCAGCGCCCGCAATCGGCCCAGGTCGGCCTGCCGGGTGGCTTCCTCCGCCGAGTCGAACTCGCCGCCCTCCCGGTACCCCAGCGCGTCGGTGGCGCGTTCGACCTCATCGGCCACGGCGCTCGAACCGCTGCCCCCACGCCGGAGGTGCTGCACGACCGCCCGCGGCCCCGGCCGCCGCAGGAACGACCCGTCGCGAACCTGGTACGGGATCCGCGCGTCCGCGAACGCCTCCTCGAACGGCTCGGACCGCGCGTTGATCCGGTACAGGACGGCCATCTCCTCGTACGGCAGGCCCTCGGCGCCGAGCCTCCGCACCTCCTCCACCACGAAGTCGATCTCGGCCTCCTGGTCTGCGCACCACCGCAGCGTCGGCGAGGGCCCGCTCGGGCGCGTCGCTCGGAGCGTCTTGGGGAACCCGCCCAGCCGCGGCACCAGCCGGTTCGCGATCGCGAGGATCTCCGGCGTCGACCGGTAGTTCTCCTCGAGCGTCACGACGGTCGCGTTCGGGTAGCGGTCCCGGAACTCCAGCAGGTGGGAGGGCGACGCGCCGGTGAACGAGTAGATCGTCTGGTAGTCGTCGCCGACCACGCACACCTCGTTGCGGTCGCCGAGCCAGGCGTTGAGCAGCGCCGCCTGCAGCGCGTTCACGTCCTGGAACTCGTCCACCGTGAACGCCGCGAACTGCCGCCGGACCTCCTCGGCCGCGGCCGGGTGCTCCGCGAACAGCCGGACCGCGAGCCCGAGCATGTCCTCGAAGTCGATCCGCCGCATCGCGGTCTTGCGCCGCTCGTAGTTCTCGTACAGCCGCAGCATCATCTCGGCCGGGATCGGCGGCTGGTGCCCGGTGGCGTCCAGCACGTCGAGGTAGCCGGACGGCGTGACCAGCCGGTTCTTGGCCCACTCGATCTCGCCGGCGAGGTCGCTCCGAGGCAGGAACTTGTGCGGCGGGGGCAGCGCGTTGGCGAGCGGCGCCACGATCCGGGCCTTGTGGTCGAGCACCTCGGGCACCGCCGAACCGGTGTGCAGCTCCCACATCCGCCCGAGCTGCGACAGCGCCGCCGCGTGGAATGTGCGCGCCTCGACGCCGGTGACGCCGAGCCCGCGAAGCCGCGACTTCAGCTCGCGGGCGGCCTTCTCGGTGAACGTGACCGCCAGGAGCTGGTCGGCCCGGAAGGCCCCGCTCGCCACCTGGTGGGCGATCCGCCGGGTGATCGTCGAGGTCTTGCCGGTGCCCGCGCCGGCCAGGATCGCGACCGGCCCCCGCACGGCCGTGGCCGCCCTGTGCTGCTCAGGGTTCAGCCCCTCGAGGACGGCCTCCGGGTCCGGCCGGGACGTCGGCCGCCGGGGCTCGGATCCGATGTCGAGCTCGGCCTGCATGTCGGGATCGTAGCCGGACCCACCGACACGACCCCTGCGATGCCCGTTTTGCGCGGTTCGAACCTCGCGCCATAGCATCCGCCCGCGCCGAGTGGTGCGCCCGTACCCCAGGGAGGTGGTTCGAATGCGAAGGACCCGGTACACAGCGGCATGGCTGCTCGCAGCCCTCGCGATCGTGGTCGGACAGGCGATCCCGGCGAGCGCGGCGCCGTCGGCGTTCGGCGCGAAGCTGACGACCTCAACCCAGCCGACGCCGCCCGAGGCCTGTGACCGCAACGCCGGCATCCCCGACAACGCCACCTGCACCTGGGTCGCGACCACGGCGTTCGAGAACGGCGACCACTTCAAGGCGCCGAAGGACGGCACGGTCCATCACGTGAAGGTCGTCTCGTGCTTCGCGGGCTCGTTCACGCTGCAGATCGCCCGCGTGAAGTTCGCGCTGCACCAGGCGAAGATCGTGCGCAGCGGACCGGTCATCCACTACCTCGCCGACCCGCGGCAGACCGACGGCGATCCCGAGACGGAATGCGGCGGGCCGGACGGCAACGACTACATCATCCAGACGTTCGCCGTGAGCGTGCCGGTCACCACGGGCGACTACATCGCGGTGAAGGCCAAGAAGCTCGCCATCATCCACAACTCGGGTGGAGGGAACACGTTCCTGTTCGCGCCGCCGCTCGCGCCGGGCGGCGCGTTCGAGACCCGCGACGGCGAGTCGAGCGCCGACCTGCTGCTGCGCCTGACGTACGCCTAACCGGTCGGGCGGTCGGGCTCGAGGGACCGGCCGTCGAGCGGGCCGGCGGCGGTGCGATCGTCGCATGCCGGTCGTTCGGCGCCAGGATCTCGACGACCCTGCCCACGATGTGGGTCAAGGGCACCTGACCGATG
>DATLUW010000663.1:0-3669 GCA_035577825.1 Actinomycetota bacterium
CCGTGCTGGACGACGTTGACGGTGCCGATGCGCTCGATGATGGTCATGAGGATGTTCCTCTCGGTTAGCAGCACAGCGCTGCCCGCTGCCCATCCCCGTTGGGGATGGGCAGACGGCAACGTTGCTATGGCTCCAGGTCGATGCGCAGCTTCTTGTAGGTGGCTGGCTTGGTGAATCGCTTCACTCGGCCGATGGCCGCGAACGCGCTGGCCTGGTCGCCGAACCGGTCGGCGCGTTCGATCTCGCCGGTCCAGGTCGTCCCGCGCAGCCACCAGCCGTTCGGCGCGGTGACGACGTAGCGTGTATCTGTGTTCATCTGATTTCCCTCCTCGCAGCGCAGCGCTGCGCCCGACCCACTCCGACGCGAGTGGGTCGGGCGCAGAACTGCGACGGGCTGGCCGAAGCCAGCCCGCGCGGTGTTCGATGGGATGCTGCCCAGTTCAGTCGGGCTCTGTATCTGCCCTGCCCGACGCGCGGTTGCTACGCGCGCGTCGAGGTCTGCTAGTTCTCGCTGGATCAGATCGTTGGGCGCAGTCCCTGCGCTCGCCCGATCGTTTCACCCTTCTTGGCGGTTGCATCTTTTCTGGTTTCGCTTGGCATCTCGCTGTCGTGGCCTTACGTGTCGGTACGGTCCGTCCTGGTGCTGGAGTGTCCTTTACCCAGCACTTCCGCGTTAAATCCCTAGCGGAGACCCGGAGCGGTCGCTGGTCGAGACTCTCGGAGGTAACTCTGGACTTAGCGTGGAGGCGGTTCTCGCTCCCTGGGGAGCCCGGCATCCCGGGCACACGCTTATCCCATACCATCCCTCCGCCGCACACAGGCAGAGCTCGACCCTCTACTCATCGGATCAGGGTACCGCGTTGTTTCCGGTGGCTCGCGAGGCCGTGGGGAGCGCCGAGCGCGTGGCCCGGTGCCCGGGGCTGCGCCCCGGCGGCCTGCACGCGCGCTGCGCGGCGGCCGTCCGTTTCTTATTTATTAAAAGCATCATATCATTTTAATTTGTTTCTGTACATAAAATAATAGCCTTTTTTCATTTGTAAACGCGCTTTTTTTACCGCTCACAGCATTTTTATTTACTTCGCTGCTCTTCATTTTATTTGTTTTACTTCAGCTCCACGCGTTAAACATAAATAATTGGTAAGTGATGCGAAGTAGTCGCGAGCTCTGAGAGTTAGTTTTCTTTTGGCGCCAGCCGGCGCTTCCGCCCCAGTACCCCGAGCCCCGCTTCCCCAAAACCGTTCCAATTAAATTCACCTCCTGTACTCCCCCCTCCCACCCTGTTACGTTAACCCCCCAGCCTAAACCTCAAATCCCCGAGGATCACCCCCGCCGTGGAAACCGTCCTCGCGACCCACGCTCTTTCCTTCGCGGCCCAGCCCCCGCCGGCCTTCCTCCTCGTCCCGCTGCCGTTGCCGGCCGCCCCGGTTCTTCCGCCCTGGCACGCCATCCTCGTTCGCTACGGCCAGGAGATCGCCGCCGCCGCCCGCGTTCGTCGCGACCTGGATCTCGAGGCGCTCTGCCCGACCTTCACGGCCACCTGGGTTCACCGCGGTCGGTCTCGCTCGCTCGTTTACCCGTGCGTTCGGTCGTACGTTCTCGCCCGCTGGGACGCCGCCGACCCCCACCTCTGGCACGCCCTCGCCGACCTGCCGATGGTCCTTGGCTTCCTCGGCGGCCCCCGCCCGGCCCCGATCCCCGACCGGGACGTGACCCTGCTGCTCACCCGGGTCGCGGACGTTCGGCTCACCCCGGCGGACGCGCGCCGCCCCCGCCCCCCTCTCGCCTCCCGCGTCCGGGTCACGGCGGGTCCGTTCGCGGGTTATTCCGGCGTCGTCGCCCGCGCCCCGTCCTCCGCGCCGTTCGTCGCGGTCGAAATTTCGGGTGTACTTTCCCGCGACGTGGTGGTAGAGGTTCCGATTAATTATTGCGAGTTGATATCGCCTGACCCCCGCCGTGAGGCCGGTGAGCCAGGTGTTTCCCGGAGCCGCAGGCGGCGCATCCGAGTCCGAAGGCTCTTAGAGGCGAGGTTGAACGCTGACTGATGTCAGTAGATCCCTCCGCGTATAAGTGGCTCCCCCAGATAAATTTTCTCTGTCCAGTCTGTGACGCCGATCTCTCCCGCGTTCCCTGGGACGTCGATCACAAGCAGCCGAGCTCACGCGCTGGAACGGATGATCCAGTTAACCTCCATATATTGTGCGCTCACTGCAACAGGACGAAGCACGCCAAGACGATGGAGGAGTTCGTCGCCCTTCGGCTGTCACGTGGTCTCTACGTGTCGACGCGTGCCATGTTAAAGTGGGGCGACGGTTCCGTGGCCACAGCGGATGGTTCGACCCACGACCATGACCATTCTATTCAGAAGAAGAAGCGGAAGCGGGGCCGCCGAGGCGGTTCCCCCCACAAAAGTTCGAAGTATCACTTGGCGGTGACCTGATGCCCGCCCCCGCCCGCCGGCCACCCCCTCTCCGTCGCCTCCCCGGCGCCCACCCAACCGCCCAGCAGCGCTTCGTCCTGACCCCCCAGCGCGCCCGGTTCGTGGAAGAATACGTGATTTCCCTCGACCCGCGGGACGCCGCTCTCCGCGCCGGGCTCACCGCCCAGGACGGCCCCCGCCTGCTCGCCTCCCCCCAGATCCAGCGGGCGATCTCCCTCGCCTCCCGCCGCGCCCTCTCCCGCCAGCAGATCTACCTCGAGGACACGCTGGCGAACCTGGTCGCGCTGCGCGACTTCGACCCGAACGAGCTGGTCGAGCTCCGCCGGGTCAACTGCCACCACTGCCACGGGCAGGACCACGAGTACCAGTACGACGACCTCGAGTACCGGCACGCCCTCAGCGCCCACCGCCAGCGGATGCAGGCCCTCGCGCGAGCGAACCCGAATGACCCCGCCATCGTTCCCTTCGACGAGCGCGGCGGCCCGGGCTTCGCCCTGAACGCCCCGCCCGATCCCGACTGCCCGTCCTGCGGCGGCGACGGCGTCCTCCGGGTGATCGTGAAGGACACGCGGAACCTCTCCCGCGGCGCGCGCCTGGCCTACGACGGCGTCAAGGTGGGCGCGGGCGGCTCGGTCGAGGTGAAGATCCGCGACCGCGGCTGGGCCGAGGACCGGATCGCCCGCTACGCGGGGATGTTCAACGACCGGCGGACCCCGTCCGACCCGAACCGCCTCTCCGACGACCAGCTCGTCGACGCGGTCGTCGCCCTCGTGGAGCACGGCACGGTCGAGCTGGAGCATCTGCCCCTCCCCGACGACGACCCGTCGATCACCGACCTCACCCCCGTCGAGGAAGACGATGTCCCGTGACTCCCACGACGACTGGCGCGAGCTGAACTACTGGCACAAGTTCACCGACGTCCCGTGCCGCTACGACGACAGCGTCGGCACCGGACGTCTGCTGTATAAGGGCGCCGTGGTTAACGTGGATGGCTCGATAACGTTGAGGGTTCCCAGCACCCTCGCGCCGGGGTTTGAGGTTGCCCTGGCGGGCGGCCCGGCCGAGGTAGAGCTTCGCGACTTCACCGGTCTCAACTGGTCCGACCACGACCTCAGCGATCCCTTCGCCGACGTCGCCCGGGGGATCGCCGCCTTCCGCGCCGCCAACGACCGCCCGCCCGGCCGGCTGGTGATCTCTCGCCGCCTGCGCGACGCGCTGCTGGGCCACCCGCT
>DATLUW010000664.1:0-2119 GCA_035577825.1 Actinomycetota bacterium
CCCACCGAGCAGCGCGCCGCCGATCCGCCACTCGTCCATGCCGCGGGTCCAGGCGCCCCGGATCCGCGGGGGCGATCGCCGCCGGATCAGCCATGCGACCGCGGCGCCGAGGACGGCGCCGGCGACCAGGAAGAACGCGCCGTGCGTGAGGGCCGCCGCGCCGAGCAGTCCCGCGCCGGCCGCCACCCCGGAGCGCCGCCGGGCGCCGAGGACCGCGATCGCCGCCAGGAACATGACCGCTGTGGCCAATGCGGAGAGATAGCCGTTCGCGAGGCTCGCGCCGTACCAGCCGGCGAACAGCCCCGCGAGCACCCACCCGCCGCGCTCGCGACGTGCGGCAACGGCGACCGCCGCCAGGCCGAGCGCCACGGCGAGGGCCGCGCCGGCCGCCGCAACCGACTGGAGCGTGGACAGCCCGAGCGTTCCCCGCAGGACGAGGACGAGCGCCGGGAGGCCCGGTCGGAGGCCAACCGCCGACAGCCCGTCGTGCGCCGCGAGCCGGGCCCACCACACGTACACGGGCGCGTCGGCGCCGACCGCGAACCGATACCCGCGTACCACGTACGGCGCGAGGTAGAACGCGAACAGCACCCCGGCCACGAGCGCGAGCCCCCCGCCGAGGCCGCGGGAGGTCACAGGCGGGCGGGGCGCCGCACCGGTCGCGGGCGCGGGCGTCGACGCGTCGATGTCGGCCACGATCCGGCATCGTAGCGGGGGAGTTCGGGTCGCCCGAGGTGCCTCGCCGAGCACGATCTGCCGTGTTCGGTTGACCGGAGCGTGTTCCGTTCAAGATGCTTCACCCGTGGCGCGCACGAAGCGAGGGGGAGGAACGATCGAGGAGGGCCTGGATCCGGCCGCTCCCGTCGGCGGGTTCCGGGACGTCGAACCCACCCAGGACCCCATCCAGCGGCGCCGCGCGGCGGTCATCCGCGACCCCATCCCGATCGAACCGCGTGAGGTCTGGCTGATCGGGCTGATCGCGGCCGTGTGCACCGCGCTGCTGTGGTTCCGCACGGATCACCTGATCTCCGGCTCGCCGTACTTCGAGCTGCCGTGGGACCACCACATGTACATCTACATGGCGCAGCACAACCCGATCGACTTCCATATCGCGCCGTACGGCTGGCGGATCCTCGTTCCCTCCATCGTGTGGGCGACGCACCTCAGCCTGCCGCTCGGGTTCCAGCTGGTGACGCTGCTGTCGGTGTGGGGGACCGGCCTGGCCGTGTGGGCGCTCCAGCGGCGGCTCGGGTTCTCGCGGGAGCTCGCGATCGCGGGGATGCTGCTGTACTTCGCGCTCGGCTTCGCCACCAAGTGGACGCTGTTCGACTTCTGGCTGACCGATCCGCTCGCGTTCCTGCTCGCGACGTGCGCGGTGCTGTTCGCGCTCTCGGGGAAGGACGTCGGGTTCGCGATCTGCCTCGCGGTCGGGGTGCTCGCGAAGGAGAGCGTGATCTTCGTGGCGCCGCTCGCCTACACACTGCGAACGCGGCGCGTCTGGGATCCGGCGCTCGCCGCGAAGACGGTCGCGGCGACCGTGCCGGCGATCGTCGCGCTGGTGGCCCTGCACATCGGGATCCCGGCGCGGAACTCCGACGCCGCGTACCTCAGATCATCGAACTTCCACCATCCGATCCTCGACAACATCATCGGGAGGTACACGTACGGCGCGCAGTTCCACGCGATCGTGTCGGAGCGGCTGCACCACCTCGGGTCGACGCTGATCCGAAGCGTGTCGGCGTTCGGCCTGGTGGTGCCGGTGCTGGTCGGGGTGGGCCTGCGCAGCCGGTGGGCGCGGTCGTTCGGCCTTCGCGCGCTGCCGTTCCTCGTGCTGGTCTACGCGCAGCTGCTGTTCGCATACAACACGGAACGCCTGCTGGTCCTCGGGCTGATCGCCGTGGTGCCGCTCGCCACTTGGGGGCTCGAGCAGCTCATGGAGATGCGTGGAGTCGGGCCCGCGCGGTATGTCGCGCTGGCAGCGGTGGTGTTCGGGGCGCAGCTCATCTGGAAGCACGAATGGGAACCCGAGCTGTGGGTGTCGGTCCTGATCGTCGCCGCCGGCGTGGCGGTCGCCGGACCGTGGCGCCTGCACCTGCCGACCCGCTCCCCGGACGAGGCG
>DATLUW010000665.1:0-3072 GCA_035577825.1 Actinomycetota bacterium
GTCGGGCCGCTTGGCGTGGACGCCATCGGACAGCTCGTACGGTCCCGCCTGGGAGCGACCTTCCGTCGACCGCTCGTAGTCCGGCTGCACGAGCTGTCGGACGGCAACGCCTTCTTCGCCCTCGAGATAGCCCGGGCCTCGACGCGCGGCCAGGGGACCGCCGCCGGGGAGTCGCTGCCGGTTCCGTCCAGCCTTCGCGAGGTGATCGGGCAGCAGGTGTCTGGACTCTCCGCCGGGGACCGGGCCACGCTGCTCGTGGTCGCGGCGATGTCGAGGCCGACAGTGGCCGCCGTCGAGGCGGCGACCGATCGGAAGCGAGTCCAAGGGGTCCTCCGCCGCGGTCAGGAGGCCGGGCTCGTGGTCGTCGAGGGCGACGAGATCCGGTTCGCCCATCCGCTCTTCGGCTCCGCGATCCTCGCTGACGCTCCGGCCGAGGAGCGCCGCGCCGTGCATCGGCGTCTGGCCGAGGCCTCGAGCGACCCCGAGGGACGCGCCCGGCACCTCGCGCTGGGGACGACCGGCCCGGACGAGGACGTGGCGACCGAGCTGGTAGAGGCCGCTCGACTCGCACGCTCGCGGGGAGCGCCGGACGCGGCCGCCGAGCTCTGCGAGATGGCGGTCGGACTGACGGCTCCGGAACGGGCGGCCGAGCGGGCCGATCGACAGGTGGAGGCGGCAACCCACCACGTCGCGGCCGGGGACCTCGTCCAAGCTCGGGCCCTGGCGGACCAGGCCGTCGCTGATGCGCCTTCCGGCCCGCACCTCGCCCGAGCCCTGACGTTCCTCGCCCGCATGCGCGCGAGGAACGAAAGCTGGACGACCGTCCTCGAGACCTCCAGCCGGGCGATGGACGAGGCCGGGGGCGCCGACAAGCTCCGGGGAAAGATCGAGCAGCTGCGCGGGTACGCCATGTTGTTCACCGGCGACATTCCGTCGGCGGTGCCGCATGCCCAGGCCGCGCTGGACCTGGCCGAGCGGGCGAACGATCCCCGGCTCATCGCCGAGGCGCTCGGGGCCGTCGCGTACCTGGAGTTCGCCCGCGGGCACGGCGCGCAGACGGACCTGCTCGCTCGGGCGGTCGCTCTCGAACGCGAGACGGACGGGCGGTGGATGCTCGACCAGGTCCGTCCCTCGTTCGTCCTTGCCCAGATCCTGAAATACACGGAGCGGTTCGATGAGGCCCGTGCGGCGCTCCAGGCCATGCTCGAGGGGGCCGTGGAACGGGGAACGGAGCATCCGGCCCCGTCGCTGTGGTCGCACTTGGCCGAAATGGAGACCTGGGCCGGCCGGTGGGAGGACGCGCGAGCCCTCGCGGTCCGGAGCCTCGAGGCGGCGGAGGAACGGGGCGAGGTGGCCCACAACCGCTTGTTCGCGCTGCACGCCCTGGCGATCGTCGACGCGCATCGCGGCGACACGGACGCTGCCCGCGACGCGGCGACCGAAGGGCTCGGCCTCGCCGAGGCCCTGGGCTCGGTGCTGCTCCAGATCCTGCACCTGTCCGTACTCGGGTTCCTGGAGCTGTTCGAGGAGAACCCGGACGAGTCGCTCCGGCACCTGGATCGTGCGGCGGAACTGACGGAGCGGATGGGCGTCGAGGAGCCGGCGCTGTTCAGGTTCGACCCGGACCTCGTGGAGGCGCTCGTCGCGGCGGGGAACCTGGGCCGGGCCGCCGAGGTCCTGGAGCGGTTCGAGGGACGCGCGGAACGGCTGGACCGCGACTGGGCCCGGGCGACCGCCGCCAGGTGCCGGGGGCTGGTCCTGGCGGCCGAGGGCGACCTCGCCGGAGCGCTGTCCGCGTTCGATCGGGCCCTGGAGGCGCACGAACGGGTTCCCGAGCCGTTCGCGCTGGCGCGCACGCTCTTCTGCCTGGGGCGAACCCAACGGCGGGCGAAGCTCCGCTCGGAGGCCCGGTCGTCGTTCGAGCGGACCCTCGAGATCTACGGCGGGCTGGGTGCCCGCCGATGGGCCGAACTGGCCGGCCGCGAGGCACGGCGGGTGGGGGCGCGCGCGGCGGGACCGCTCGAGCTGACCGCGACCGAGCAGCGCGTGGCCGCGTTGGTGGCCGAGGGCCGCACCAACCGCGAGGCCGCCGACGCCCTGTTCATGAGCGTGAACACGATTGAGTGGAACCTCTCACGCATCTACCGCAAGCTCGGCGTCCGGTCCCGCACCGAGCTGGCCGCCCGCCTCAGCCAATCCTCAGACTGAAGCTCGAGTCGTGCCGAAGGGTGATCGCGGCAGAGGATCCTGCTTGGACGTCGTTCGGATCGCTTTTAGGATCGCACTCATAGTCGGTTCGTAGCGGCGAACAAACACGATCTCTGTCAATCGGAGGGTTCCAGGGAAGAGTGAATCGCCCATGCCTCATACGAAGACCTTGGTTATCACCAAAGTGCATGCCCATCGGAGGAGGCGGACCCGCACGACTACACAGCTGCCGGCCAGCAGTGGATGACCTGGAAGCACACTCTGAGCGACGTCGCGACAGAACATTGGTACGAGCCGTCTCCAGGCGGCTTCGGAGGAGCATGGGGAGAGATCGGCAGCGCGCCGCCTAGTAAAGCTTGCCTCCTGTTCGTCCTCACCGATCCCGAGTGGAAGGGAGTCAACACTGGGCCACTGGGTCCTCCGTGGAAGCCCGAGGGCCCGGCTCCATAGGACACCACCCCACTCATCATCGCGTGGAGCGGGCTCGCCGACAGAGCGTTGGTGGCGGAGGCGCGCGGCCCCGGGGGAGGGGCCGGGAGCATGTGACCTATCCCGGCCCTCTATCTCCTATCCGTCAGACCGAGAGAATCAGCGGACCGGGGCCGGAGGCATAGAACCGACGGCTGGGCCTGCGTTACGGTTCGGGGGCTCTATCTCCTATCGCGTCCTGCACGTGATCGAGAGGATCGTGGCCCCGCTGGGTCTTCGGGTCGATGAATCGTCACCTTGTGTGGAGCCCGACTGCCGGACGGCTCGCGGGTGCATACCCGATTTCTTCGCGCCCTATCTATAGGAACGTCCACAGAGAGCGAAGTGCTCTCGAAGGGTGGACTTACGCCACTACCCGGTACAGCCGCCAGCGGT
>DATLUW010000666.1:0-2240 GCA_035577825.1 Actinomycetota bacterium
CCGTTGATGCTCGTGCCCCTTTCGCCTTCGAGGCCCGGGCTCTCGGGCCCGATGATCGGGCCCGAACCGAGTCTCGTCGCGACGAACGGAGAGGCGTCTGGCCGTCGGCGGCGGCGACGCAGCACACCGGCAAGGCGTATCGCTGCGCGGTTTGAGATCGTCAACGGCTCGGGCGCTTCACAGGCTCGACACCTTCGTCCAGAACTTGTGCCGTACCGAGGTGACGTAGTGCCGGAGAACGACATCGGGCCCGAAGTGGGGGTCCTCAGCAACATCCATGTCATCGATCGCGACGACGTAGCGCTCGGGTGGGAACGGCTTCGCCCCTGCTCCGTGCAGGGTCAGGTGGGCGATCGTCTGCCCAGTGAACATGGCCGACTTGCCTCGGCGCTGTGCCAGCCGGCGTAGGGCGGGCGACCAGTCGAGCCGGTAGGGCAGAAAGATGACGCCGGAGTTGACTCCTTCGGACTCCTCGCGCGGGTCATACAGAAGCTCGCTGTCCAGGAAAAGTCCCTCCGGTACATCTCGGAGATAGCGTGGTTCACCCTCCCTTTCGAGCGACCGGAGCTCGGTTGCAGCGGGGAAGAACAGGACATCCGAGTCCGTGTAGAAGACGGGGGTCTCGACCGCGAGGGACGCCAGCACGGCGGCCTTCTTCCCCCGCCAGCCCGTCCGCGAGTAGGCCAGGAGCGCTTCGGGAAGGTCGGCCCGCAGGAGCGAATGCCAGTCGAGCACATCGATGCTCGGATGAAGCGCCCGAAGCAGCTGTCGGCTCCGGGGCGGGTGGGTTCCGTCGGAGACGATCGTGAGCCGTTCCGGAACACCGGCGTAGGCGAGAAACGAACGGAGGGATGCCACCTGTTCCGGTAGGTCTCGTTCGGAGGAGAAGCAGACCACGTGCAATCCGATCGGTGGCGCACAGTCCACTCCGTCGGCCACGATCGCCGGCAGCTGACGGCTGAATGCTCGACGTGCCGCCGACGCGTCGGCCGGCCACTCATGGTCGCGACGCCTCGGCCACACTGTCCGCCGCAGGCGTCTCAACGGATCCTGGAGTCGCGTAAGGCTCATCCGCGCGTGCATCGTTTCACACGGTGGTTTGCCACCGGCCGGCCGTCGTGGGTGCGGCGTGGACGGGCTCGTCAGCGAGCTGCTCGGCGCTCGAGCAGCTCGTCGTAGAGCCGCATCGTCGCGTTCGCCTGCGTCTCCAGCGAGTAGCGGGCACTCGCCCGCGCCCTCGCTGCTGCACCGAGTCTTGCGGCGAATCCACGGTCGTCCAGCAGCCTCCCGATCGCTGCTGCAGCCGCCGGCTCGTCGCGAGGTGGGACGAGGAGGCCGTGGACGCCGTTTTCGACTGCCTCGCGGTTCGGCGGGATTCCGGTGGCGACGAGCGGCGTGCCCGCCGCCATCGCTTCGAGCACGACGTTCGAGAAGCCCTCTGAGTAGCTGAGCAGGACTGAGACGTCGAATGCCTCGTGGAGACGTGGCGCATCGTCTCGGGAGCCGGCGAACACCACTCGGTCCGCGATCCCGAGAGCGGTCGCAACCCGCTCGATGTCCGGACGGCCGGGCCCGTCTCCGACGACGGCCGCACGCACCGTCCGGCCCTCGGCCGCCAACAAGGCCACGGCTCTCAGGAAGGTCACGTGGTCCTTGTATCGAGGGTCGAGCCTCGCGACCATCGCAACCAGACGATCGCCGGGTTCGGCGCCGAACTCACCCCGGAGCCGTGTCCGCTCGTCTGCGTCCATCGGCTCAGGAACGGCGATGCCGTTGGGAATGACGTGGATCTTGGCCGCGTCGAGTTGAAGATCGTCGCGCAGAACGGCGGCGACGGCCTCCGAGTTCGCCAAGTAGGCGTCCGTCACCGGAGCCAACAGACGTTCGACGAACGCGTTCCGGCGAGCCCGGCGCGGGTCCGGGGTAGGAACTGTTTGCGCCTCGTAATAGATCCGGACAGGAACCCGCGCCAGTACTGCCGCCGTGCGCGCAGCGGCGGCCGGAAGTGGCAGCCACCCTTGGGCGATGGAGACACGCTCGCGGGAGAACAGCCGAGCCAGGCGCACGGCGACACCGACGTCCCGCCGCCCCGACCTGCCCAGGACAATCGGATCGAAGCCAAGAAGGCGTGCCTCGGCCGTGAGTTCGCCCAATTCGTCCAGGCAGACGATCAGCGAGTCGAACCTGTCGCGGTCGACCCCGGCGAGCACGGAGAGCAGGATCCGCTCGGCACCTCCCAC
>DATLUW010000667.1:0-2991 GCA_035577825.1 Actinomycetota bacterium
GGCCGCTGCCGGTCGCGGCGCGGACGACGACGCGCCGAGGGAAGGGGCGTTCCGGGAGGGCGCCGATCGATCCGTGTAGTCCTCGAAGAACTCGCGCCAGGCGTCGCCGACCGAGGCGGGCTCCTCCTGGAACCGCCGGAACATCTCGTCGATCAGCCACTGGTTGGGGCCGAACTCGGAACGGTCGAGCGTCGCCATGCTTCCATCCAATGCTAGTGCGGCGGGGCGGGACGCCGTTCCCGCGTCTACCCTCGGATGCGTGCGCGCGATCGCCGTTCCCGTGAAGTCGCTCGCCCGGGCCAAGACGCGGCTGGCGCCCGTTCTCTCGCCGCTCGAACGGGCGGCGCTGTCGCTCGCGCTGCTCGAGGACGTGCTGGACGCCGCGCTCGACGTCCCCGGATGGGAGGTATGGGTGGTGTCGCCGGACGAGGCCGTGCTCGAGGTCGCCGTCCGTCGCGGGGCGACCCCCGTCATGGAACACAAGCCTCCCCTCGCTGCCGCGATCCGCCAGGCCGAGGAGGAGGCGACCGAGCGCGCGAACACAGCCCTCGCGGTCCTCCCGGCCGATCTTCCGCTCCTCACCGCAGAGGAGCTGTCCGGCGCCCTCCAGACCCTCGGACCGGTGGTGGCCTCTCCCGCCTCGACCGACGGCGGGACGAATCTCCTGCTCCGCCGGCCGCCGAGGGCGATCCCGGCAAGGTTCGGCCCGGACTCGTTCCGCAAGCACGAGCAGTCCGCTGGGTCGCGGGGGCTGCCGTTCTCGGTCGTGGAGTCGCCCGGGCTGGCGTTCGACCTCGACCTCCCGGAGCACATCCCCACGGTGCTGGCCGAGGCCCGCCGAAGCCGGACCGCCGGAGCTCTGCTCGAGCTCGACGTGGAGGAGCGCCTGGACGCCCTCGCCGGGCGGTGACGTCTACAATCGGCGGACCATGCCGCAGGGAACCGTCAAGGAGTTCGACCGCAGGAACCACAACGGCGTCCTGCTGCTCGACGACCGGACCGAGATCTACTTCGACCAAGCCTCGCTCGAAGGGTCCCAGCTCCGGTACTTGCGCATCGGCCAGCGCGTGAAGTTCGACCTGCACGACGAGTACGGCCGCCAGGTGGCGCGCCGCCTCGAACACATCACGCTGACGTGACCTTCGTGGTGGCCGGTCAAGCGCCCGCGCGTGATCAGTGCGTGATCGGGTGGTCGTGGGAGTGTTCGCCGTCCTCGGGGATCCATGCCCCGAGGAACTCGGCGAGGCGGTCGGCCTCGTCGTCGGGGATCGAGATCGCGGCGATCGCGCGGTCGTTCACCCAGATCGAGAACCGGACGTGGTGGCTCGGGACCTTCACCGAGCCGTCCGCCGTGGTGATCTCGATCTCCTCGAGGTACCGGCTCACGCGGAGCGCCGCGGAGGTCGGGTCGTCGGGCGCGACCGGGATCGACAGGAACCACCGGGAGACCTTCGGCGCAGCGGGGCGGGGGGCCTCGTGCGGGAGCCGGGTCCCGCAGGCGACGCAGAACGTGTGCTCCACCGACTGGCCGGCGCCGCAGTCCGGGCAGAACACGGCTACCGGGCCTTCCTGGCGGTGGTCGAACGCGACGCGGCCGACTTCGCACCGGTCGTTGCCCGCGCACGGCTCGCCGTCGGGGCCGAGGTCTTGCTCGTCGCGGCCCGGCGGCGCTTCGTCGCCACCGCCTGCTTGAACGCCTGCCCCGGCGTGAACTGCGGGATGTCGCGGGCGGGAACGGTGATCGCGACCTCCGGCTGGCGGGGATTCCGGGCGACCCGGCGGTTCCGGCGGCGCTTCTCGAACGTCCCGAACCCCACGAGCGCGACCCGTTCGCCCTTGGCGACCGTGTCGCGGATGACGGACATGGTCTCGTCGATGACCGCCGCGACGTCGGCGCGGTTCTGGTCCGTTCGCTTGGCGACCTCGGCGACGAGTCCGCTCTTGTTCATCCCCCCGAAGGTACGCGGTCGCACGCCGCCGCGCAATCGCCGCTGGCTCCGCCCCCGGGGTGACGATCGGCACGTTCGCACTGCTCAAGCACGGACGCCCACTGGACGATGCAATGCGGGAGCAATGGACGATCCCCCTTCGGGCTTCGAGACCGCCCGTGCGGTTCGCCTCGTGGTGTCCAACGTCGAGCGCGTGATCGCCGGGAACTCGGCCGCCGTACAGGCGGCCGTCCTCTGCCTGCTCTCCGAGGGCAACCTCCTTCTGGAGGGCGTGCCCGGGGTCGGCAAGACGACGCTCGCCAAGGCGGTGGCGCGTTCGATCGGGGGGACGTTCAACCGGGTGCAGGCCACGCCCGATTTGCTGCCGTCGGACCTCACCGGCGTCTCCGTGTACCACCAGGAGCGGCGGGAGTTCGAGTTCGTGGCGGGGCCGATCTTCGGCAACGTTGTGCTGGTCGACGAGATCAACCGCGCGACGCCCCGGACGCAGTCGGCGCTGCTGGAACCAATGGAGGAACACCAGGCGACGGTCGACGGCGTGGCCCGTCCGCTCCCGGACCCGTTCTTCCTCATCGCGACGGAGAACCCGTCCGAGCACCACGGGACCTATCCGCTGCCCGAGGGCCAGCTCGACCGGTTCGCGATGGCGGTGAAGATGGACTATCCCTCCCGCGACGAGGCCGCGGACGTCGTCACTCGCCAGCTGCTCCGGCACCCGATCGGGGAGCTGGAACGGGTGATGGAACCCGCGGACGTCGCGCGCCACCGCAAGGCCGTGCGCGCCGTGCACGTGGCGCCGGCGGTCGTGGAGTACGTGCTGCGGCTGGTCGAGGCCACGCGCGACCACCCGGACGTGACGCTCGGCGCGTCGCCGCGGGCGGCCGTGGTGCTGACGCGGTGCGCGCAGGCCCACGCGGCCGCGGCCGGGCGCGACCACGTGCTCCCCGACGACGTGAAGGCGCTCGCCCGCGACGCGCTCGGGCACCGGCTGCAGGTCCGAACCGGCCGCCGCGCGGACTCGGACGCCGGGCGCGAGGTGGTC